>JAQCFD010000282.1 GCA_027618305.1 Pseudomonadota bacterium | reverse complement strand
CGCGTCGGTACCATCGAAATCAGGGCCGGCGCCGGAGCCGCCGCAGATCGTCTCGTAGTACTGGTAGCGCGCGTTGCCGAAGGTGAAGTTGTTCATCGTGCCCTGGGCCGCCGCCATCACCCCCAGCGCGCCATAGAGGCTGTCGGTCAGCGCCTGGCTGGTCTCCACATTCCCGGCGACCACGGCGGCGGGATATTCCGGCGCCAGCATGGACTCCTTCGGGATGATGATCTCGATCGGCTTCAGGCAGCCCTCATTCATCGGAATTTCGTCGTCGACGAGTGTCCGGAAGACATACAGGACCGCCGCCCGGGCGATCGCCGTGGGCGCGTTGAAGTTGCTGTCCAGCTGCCCGCTCGTGCCGGTGAAGTCCACCCGCGCACTGCGCGTGGCCCGGTCGATCGAGATGGCGACATGAATCTCCGCGCCGTTGTCGAGCGGGTAGACAAATTCTCCGTCGCGCAACACGTCCAGGACGCGGCGCACCGATTCCTCCGCATTGTCCTGCACATGCCCCATATAGGCGTGGACGGTCTCCAGTCCGAACTGGTCGACCATCCGACGCAGTTCAGACACGCCCTTTTCATTGGCCGCGATCTGCGCCTTGAGATCGGCGACGTTCTGATCCGGATTGCGCGCCGGATGCGCGCCCGACCCGAGCAGTTCGCGGATGGCGTCTTCGCGGAATGTGCCGGCATCGACCGCCTTGAAATTGTCGATCAGCACGCCCTCGTCTTCGATCGTGCGCGAATCCGGTGGCATGGAACCCGGGGATATGCCGCCGATGTCGGCATGGTGGCCGCGGCTGCCCACGTAAAAAAGGATATCTGCGCCCGCGTCGTCGAACACGGGCGTGATCACCGTCACGTCGGGCAGATGGGTGCCACCATTGTAGGGTGCGTTGAGCATGTACACGTCGCCGGGGGTCATCCGCGATGCGTTCTCACGGATCACCACCCGGATGCTCTCCGACATGGAGCCCAGATGCACAGGCATATGGGGCGCATTCGCAACCAGGTTCCCGTCGGGGGCGAAGATCGCGCAGGAGAAGTCCAGCCGCTCCTTGATGTTGACCGAGTAGGCGGTGTTCTGGAGCGTCACGCCCATCTGCTCGGCGATGGACATGTAGAGATTGTTGAAGACCTCGAGCATGACCGGGTCGACATCCGTCCCGATCGCCGCCACGCGTTCCGCGGCCACCACGCGCTCAATCACCAGATCACCGCGCGGGGTCATGGTCGCGCGCCAGCCGGGCTCGATGACCGTGGTCGCCACGGCCTCGCTGACAATCGCCGGACCATCGATCGTGGTGCCCGACGCCAGCGCGTCGCGCGCGTAGACCGGTGTCATCTGCGCCGCGCCATCCATATGCGCCGTCACCCGGTCGACGGGCGCAGCCTCACCCGTCGCGTCCGGTGCCAAATCCACATCGGCGCTCTGGTCCGACACTCCGATCGCTTCCACGGCCGCCGTCTCCACGATCAGCGCCTTCTCGGGCATGGTGAAGCCGTAGCGCTGGCGGTGCATCTCGGCGAAGGCGTCCGCCATTTGCGGTGCGCCGGCAAAGTCCACTTCGAGCGACGTGTCAGTTCCCGCGTAGCGCAGATGCAGTCGGCGGCGGATGGTGATCCGCCCGTCATCGACGCCCTGGCCGGACACTTCGTCCCGCGCCGCGCCGGCCAGTTGTTCGAGGATCGTCGCAACCCTGTCATCGACCGCCTCACCCAGGGGTGCCTCGACCGACTGCTCGCGCAGCGCCCGGATGTCGGCCAGCCCCATGCCATAGGCCGACAGCACGCCGGCGAACGGATGCAGCAGCACCCGGGTCATGCCGAGCGCATCTGCGACCAGGCAGGCATGCTGGCCCGCCGCGCCGCCGAAGGCGCAGAGCGTGTAACGGGTTACGTCGTAGCCGCGCTGAACGGAGATTTTCTTGATCGCGTTGGCCATGTTCTCGACCGCGATCTTCAGGAAGCCCTCGGCCACCTCGACCGGGCTGCGCGTGTCACCCGTGGCGGCGCGAATGTCCTCGGTCAGCGCCTCGAATTTCGTACGTACGGCATCGGCATCCAGCGGCGCATCCTGCCCCGGCCCGAAGACTGCCGGGAAATGTTCGGGCTGCAGCTTGCCCAGCATCACGTTGCAATCGGTGACCGTCAGCGGCCCGCCCTTGCCGTAGCTGGCGGGGCCCGGGTCGGCGCCAGCGCTTTCGGGCCCGACACGATAGCGCGCGCCGTCGAACGAGCAGATCGAGCCGCCGCCCGCCGCGACCGTGTGAATCTGCATCATCGGCGCGCGCATCCGCACCCCGGCGACCAGGGTCTCGAAGGCGCGCTCCAGCTCACCGTAATAATGGGTCACATCGGTCGAGGTGCCGCCCATATCGAAGCCGATCATGCGCTCGAACCCCGCTGCCTCGCTCACCTGCACCGCGCCCACGACACCGCCCGCCGGGCCGGACAGGATCGCGTCCTTGCCCTGGAACATATGCGCGTCGGTCAGGCCGCCATTCGACTGCATGAACATCAGGTTCACGTCGCCCAGCTCGTCGGCGACCCGATCCACATAACGGCGCAGGATCGGCGACAGATAGGCATCGACCACCGTCGTGTCGCCCCGCCCCACCAGCTTGATCAGGGGGCTCGTCTCGTGGCTGACGGATATCTGGGTGAAACCGATCTCCCGGGCGATCTCGGCGCAGGCCTTCTCGTGATCCGGGACGCGATAACCATGCATGAACGCGATCGCCACGGCGCGGATGCCATCGTCATATGCGGCCTGCAGCCCGGCGCGCGCGCCCGCTGCGTCGAACGGTGTCACGACCTCATCCCTGGCGTCCACCCGCTCGTCGACCTCAACAACCGTTTCGTAGAGCAGCTCGGGGAGAATGATGTGCCGGTCGAACAGCCGCGGACGTGCCTGATAGCCGATCCGCAAGGCATCGCGAAAACCGCGTGTGATGGCCAGCGCGGTGCGGTCGCCCTTGCGCTCCAGCAGCGCGTTGGTGGCGACCGTCGTGCCCATTTTCACGGCGCCGATCAGGCCCGAAGGAATCGGCTCACTGGCGACCAGTCCCAGCAGATCGCGAATGCCCTGCACGGCCGCGTCGGCGTAATGCTCGGGATTCTCCGACAGCAACTTGTGGGTACGCAGCGAACCATCCGGCGCCCGCCCGACGATGTCGGTAAACGTGCCGCCCCGGTCGATCCAGAAGTGCCAACGATCCGCTGCGCGTATGGATTCGTCACCCGCCATGAACTATCCTCGATTATCGGCGGCAGACTGGTTTGTCAGACGACGAAAGTCAAAGGCGTGGGCGAGACGGTTTCACGATCGCCAACGCACAACGTTTCGTTGATCTGATGATTCAGGCTATTGCTCGCATATGAGCATCTTGATCCTATCCGGTGCGTCCTTCGACATCTTCAATAGAGACCCCTACAAACGATGATGATCGACTGGTTCGCACTCACGAAAGTGATGCACATCATTAGCGCTACGATACTATTCGGCACGGGCCTTGGTATCGCGTTCTTCATGTTCCGGGGCAACCGCTGCAGCGACCTGAGTACACGATACTATTTCGCCCAAACAACAGTGCTTGCGGACTATGTTTTCACCGCGCCTGCCGCGGTCATTCAACCCGCGACCGGTTTCGCCCTCGTTGCGATGAGTGGAATTGATCCGCTAGCTGATTGGCTGCTTATCACCTACGCATTGTATGTAGTTGCCGGGCTCTGTTGGCTCCCTGTCGTCTGGATTCAGATACAGATGAAGAAGATGCTTGCGGAGGCAACGATGTCAGGCTGACCTGCCCCCACTGTCTGGTCCGTTTTAAATGTTAGT
>JAQCFD010000281.1 GCA_027618305.1 Pseudomonadota bacterium | reverse complement strand
CGCCCGAGCGGGCCGACATCACTATCTATGTGATCGACGTCTCCGCCGGTGATAAGATCCCGCGCAAGGGTGGCCCGGGGATCACACGATCCGATCTTCTGGTCATCAATAAGATCGATCTGGCGCCCTATGTCGGGGCCGATCTGGATGTGATGGACCGAGATTCACGCCGCATGCGCGGTGAGCGCCCGTTCCTGTTCACGAACCTGAAGACTGGGCTCGGCCTCGAGGATGTGGCCCGCTTCATTTTGAGCACAGGCGGGTTCGAGGATGAAACCAGCGATGCCGTCGGCCAGCCGGCCGGTGCCGCCGCCCAGTAACAGACCAACAGGATGATCAAGATGCAGAAGTTCTTCACCGCGGCAGCCACGTTTGCAGTCACCATTGCCAGCGTCCCGGCATTTGCCCATGTCACGGGCGTCGAACACGCCGCGGGTACGGGCCACCCGGTCCTCGGGATCGACCATCTGCTGGTGCTGCTGGCCGTCGGTGTCGTGGCCGGGATTGCCTGGGTCCGACGCCGCTAAGTCGGCGTCGAACCTGACTAGCTGCGGGCGGCTTCGATCGCCCGCCAGACCCGGTCCGGTGTCGCGGGCATGTCGAGATGGCTGACGCCGACCTCGGCCAGTGCGTGCATGATGGCGTTCATCATGGCCGGCAGCGCCCCGACGGTGCCCGCTTCGCCGGCACCCTTGACCCCGAGCGGATTTCGCTTGGTCGGCACGCCGTTGCCGACGATCTCGATATTCGAGAAATTGTCGGCCCGTGGCATTGCGTAATCCATAAAGGAGCCGCTCAGCAGCTGGCCGCTGTCCGGGTCGTAGGCGACCTGTTCCATCAAAACCTGGCCGAGCCCCTGGGCAATACCGCCGTGGATCTGACCCTTGACGATGGTCGGGTTGACCATCACGCCCACATCGTCGACCACCCAATAACCGACCAGCTCCACCACGCCCGTGTCGGGGTCGATCTCCACCTCGCAGACATGACTGCCATTGGGATAGGTGTCGTCCTCGGGCGAGAAGGTCGCGGTTTCGTAGAGCCCCGGTTCGATGCCGGCCGGCAGCTTCGCCGGCAGGAACGACGCCTTGACCACGTCCTTGAGGGTCATTGTCTTGTCTGTGCCTGCGACCGTGAATGTGCCGTCGGCGAATTCCAGATCGGCGCCATCGGCTTCCAGCAGGTGGGCCGCGATCTGGCGCGCCTTTTCGATCACCTTCTCCGAGGCGTAATAAAGCGCCGATCCGCCGATCACGGTCGAGCGTGAGCCCATGGTGCCGATGCCGAAGGCGACCCGGTCGGTGTCGCCGTCGATGACCCGCACGTCGCGCGGGTCCATACCCAGTCGCTCGCCGACGATCTGCTTGTACATGGTCTCGTGGCCCTGGCCCTGGCTCTTGGTGCCCATCAGGACCGTGGCGCTGCCATCGGTGCTGAACCGCACTTCGGCAAAGTCCGGCGAGGGCGATCCCGCTCGTTCGATCGGGTTGGAAATACCGATGCCGCGCAGCTTGCCGCGGGCATTCGATTCGTCACGGCGAGCCGTGAAGCCGGGATAGTCGGCCATCTCCAGGGCCTTCGCCTGATTCTCGGTGAAGGCGCCGCAGTCATAGGACAGGCCGAGCGCCGTCTTCAGCGGCATGGCGTCGGACGCGATCATATTCTGGGCGCGCAGTTCGGCCGGATCGACGCCGATTTCGCGGGCGGACTCGTCGAGCATACGCTCGATGACGTAGGTCGCCTCGGGCCGGCCTGCGCCGCGATAGGGCGCGGTGGGGTTGGTGTTCGAATGCACCGTGCGCACGGTCACATGGGCCGCCGGGATTTTGTAGACGCCGATCAGCGTGCCCACATTGGCGAACACGGAAAGAAGATTTCGAATTGCCGACAAATAGGCGCCGATATTCGCGATGGTGTTGACCCGCAGGCCGACGACATTGTTGTCGGCATCGAAGGCGAGCTCGGCCTCCGTGACATTATCGCGTCCATGCTCGTCGGCCATGACCGCCTCGCTGCGCTCGCAGTTCCACTTAACGGGCCGGCCGACCTTCCGTGATGCCCACAGGACCAGCCGGTGCTCGGCATACTGCCAGCCCTTGGTGCCGAAGCCGCCGCCCACATCGCGGGCGACGACCCGAATGGCCTGCTCGGGAATGCCGAAAATCTTTTCGGCCAGAAGCTGGCGGACCCGGTGGGGATACTGCACGTCCGCGTGCAGGGTGTAGCGGTCCTCGCGCTCGTCATAGGCGCCGATGGCGCCGCGCGGCTCCATATACTGGGCGAAAACCCGGCTGATGACGAAGCGGCGTTTCACGATGCGCGCCGCGCTCGCGAAGGCGGCGTCCACGGCGGCGGCGTCGCCGGTCTGGAACTGGCCGGAGACATTGTCGGGGGAATCGTCCCAGACCAGGGCGGCGTCGGCATCGAGGGTCTTTTCAGTGTTCGTGATCGACGGCAGGTCCTGATAGTCCACCTCGATGAGTTCGGCCGCATCGCGCGCCTGGTCGAGGGTGTCGGCAACGACGAGCGCCACCGGGTCGCCGACATACCGCACACGGCCCAGCGCCAACGGCGGCTGCGGCCGGTATTTCATGGCCTCGCCGTCCGGGCGCTTCCATTTGGCGGGCATGCCGGGGACACCCAGATTGTCCGCCGCGACATCCTCGCCCGTGAACACCCCGCGCACGCCGGGCGCGGCCTTGGCGGCAGTCGTGTCGATAGACCCGATCTCGGCATGGGCATGGGGGGAGCGCAGCATGATCGCGTAGGTCTGGTGGGGCAGGTTCACATCGTTCGTGAACAGACCGCGACCGCGCAAAAGCCGCGGGTCTTCCTCGCGGCGCACACCTTGGCCAATACCGAATTTTTCCATCTTGCTCTCCGAAACTACTGATTGCCGCCCGACTTGCTTCGGGTCTTTGCCTGGCACTCTGTACCGATACCTTATCAAGGATTGGGGGCAGAGCAAGGCCACGGCCGCAATCCTGTCCACCCAACGCACGGCATCGAAACGATATTGGACCATTGTATGCGGGGCGGGCATATTCCGCGGGTCGTAGTCAGCACGGTTTTCGTATGTCGATGTTTCGAACTTTCGCAATCTTATCCCTGATGGGCCTGACAGCCTGTGCCGGCTCTGCGACCGACCGCAGCCATGAGGTGACGGTGATCACGGAGCCGCCGGGGGCGGCGTGCACGATCGAACGCGCCGGTATACGCACGCGCCTGACCGGCGGGACGCCGGTCACCTTTGTGGTGACTCGCGACGGGGGTGACATCGAGGTCGAATGCAAGCTGGCGGGGCATGAAACCGTCTCCGGCACACTGGGTTCGGGGCTGGAGCCGATGCTTCTCGGGAACTTTTTCTTTGGCGGTATCGTTGGCCTGGTGCGGGATATCGGCACCGGTTTCGTCCACCGCTACCCCGGCAGCATCCGGATCGTCCTGCCGCCGCGGTCACAATCGACGGCCGAACGGCGACAGTAACCGTCTAGCGCACGATCCTGTTGGTCAGGGTGCCGATACCCTCGATCGTCACCGTCACGACATCGCCATCATCCAGCGACGAGGTCCGGCCCGGTGTGCCCATGAAAATCATGTCCCCGGGGTTGAGGGTGAAATACCGGCTGAGATAGCTGACGACCCTGGCGGGCTTGTGGATCATGTTTTGGGTGTTTTCCTGCTGCACAATCTCGCCATTCAGCCGGGTTGTCAGCAGGACATTATTCGCATCGAGGCCGGTGACCAACGCCGGCCCCACGGGGCCGAACCCGTCGGCCGCCTTGGCGCGCATCCATTGCAGGTCGCGGCCCTGCCAGCTGCGCTCGGTCAGGGCGTTGCCGGCCGTC
>JAQCFD010000280.1 GCA_027618305.1 Pseudomonadota bacterium | reverse complement strand
CGGGGCCGGATATTCTCCTCCCCCGCCGTGGCTGATGGGATCGTCGTGGTCGGATCGGACGATGGTAATATCTATGCGCGCGACGCGCTGACAGGTAAGGAACGCTGGACCTTCCCCGCGGGGGACGAGGTGTTTTCGTCACCCTCGATCGTCGATGGGACGGTCTTTTTCGGCGCGCATACGGGTTTTGTGTATGCGCTGGACACGGCAAGCGGGCTGGAACGCTGGAAGACCCGGATCAACGGGCCGGTCTTCTCATCTCCGGCGGTGACCGGCGGCCATGTCTATATCGGCTCGAGCGACGGGCATTTGTATGCGTTGCGCCGCGATGACGGCGAAGTGGCATGGCGATTCGAGGTGGGCGCCCGGGTCTGGACGTCGCCAGCCGTGGTTGGCGGGCGTATCTATTTTGGCAGCCACACCGGCTCTATCTACGCGCTGGCGCTGCAATAAAATCACATCTTTGTGGCCGCAGGCCTACCCACTTGAGCTGCACACAGGGGTCGTCGCATAATTCAGCCATGCGTACGCTTTGCCTCGCCATCATGATCCTGTTCGCCGTCGCCGGGTCGCGGTCCGTGCTGGCGGACCAGACGGATCCACGCCTCGACAATCTCTTTCTGATCCTGCAGTCGAGCGAGGAGCAGCTCGAGGTCTGGGCGGCGGAGAATCTGATCTGGACGACCTGGATTGCCCACGAAAATAGTGACAACACGCGGTTGATGCATATCGGCATCAAGGCCATGGCGGACCGTCGCTTCGACGATGCCGTGGAGGTGTATACCGCGCTGATCGACCAGGCGCCCGACTATGCGGAAGCGTGGAACAAGCGCGCCACGGTCTATTTCATTCAGGGCAAACTCGCGCTGGCGACGGCAGACGTGGAACGCACACTGGCGCTCGAGCCGCGGCATTTCGGTGCGCTCAGCGGCCTCGGGCAGATCGAAATGCTGCGCGGCAACGGGGACGCGGCTCTGAAGGCGTTCGAGAGCGCGGTGAAGGTCCATCCCCGGCTGGCGGGCATGCAGGCCCTCATCCGAGACCTGACGCAGCGGGTGCGCGGGCAGGAGCTTTAGAGACCAACCTGTCTTTCGCTTTGTGAGGGCTCGACTTTTGCCGTTGCGCGGTCGATGTTCGCTGCATCAAATAAGATGGTGTGCCGGCTGATTCGGGTTTCGGCGCATAATTTCATTTCGTAACGCCGGAAGGTTTCCATGTCCCTGGGTCTGAACCGACAACAGATATTTGTGATGTGTGCGGGCGCGGGCCTGCTCGCGGTTGTGCTCGGTGTTCGCCAGGTATTTGGGCTGTTTCTCGTGCCGATGACCATCGACCTCGGCTGGAGCCGTGAGATTTTTGGGATCGCGATGGGACTCCAGAATCTTGTCTGGGGGGCATCGCAGCCGTTCATAGGTGGGCTTGCCGACCGTTACGGTTCCGGTCGTGTCATCGTCGGCGGCGCGCTGTGTTACGCGCTTGGCGTGTTGGGCATGGCGAGTGCCGTTACGCCGACCGAGCTTCTCATTTCCGGTGGCGTTCTCATCGGCCTCGGCATGAGCGGTGTGGGCATGGCTGTCGTCTTTGGCGCGATTGCGCGGATGGTGGTCCCCGAGAAACGGACATACGCGATGGCCATTGTCAGCACCATCGGTGCGCTCGGCCCGTTCCTGCTTCCGCCTGTAACGCAGCTTGTGATCGGCAACTTCGGCTGGCAGTTCGCGCTGCTGGCGATGGCCGTGATCGTCATGCTGATGATTCCACTCGGCGGCATGATGCGCGGCAAGGCCGAAGAAGAGGCGGGTGTTGCCACGCAGAACTGGATGCAGGCGCTGGGGGAGGCGCGGAAGAATCGCGGTTATCTCCTGCTGGTCGCCGGTTTCTTCGTGTGTGGCTTCCACGTCACCTTCATTGGCACCCATCTGCCCGGCTTCGTCGCCTGGTGCGGGCTCGCGGCGTCGGTTGGGGGCTGGGCGCTGTTCGCGATAGGTGGCGGCAACATTCTTGGTACCTATACAGCGGGTTTGCTCAGCAACCGCTTCAGGCAAAAGAACCTGCTGGCCCTGATCTATCTCGCGCGGGCGGCGCTTATCGCGTGGATGATGGTGATGCCCAAAACCGCGCCGGTGATCTTGATCTTCTCGGGTGTGTTCGGGCTTCTGTGGCTCTCGACGGTGCCGTTGACCAGCGGCGTGGTCGCCAAGATGTTCGGTGCGCGCCATCTCGGATTGCTGTTTGGGATTGTATTTTTCAGCCACCAGATCGGCGCGTTCCTGGGCGCCTGGCTCGGCGGCCTGAACTTCGATGTGACCGGCAACTACAATGCGGTCTGGTACACCTCGATCCTGCTCGGCCTGCTGGCCGCGGCGCTCCACTGGCCGATCCGCGATGAGCCCGCCGCGCGGCTTTCGGCCTCCCAACCGGCCTGAAATTCGCCGGTTTACCGCTGATAACACCCCAGTCACTCATTTATTCCGTTTCGGTGTTTTCAAGCAGCCGTGACTTGTTTTCGTACCTGCGCACCCCCATCGTATGGTCAGGCGACGTATTGTT
This sequence comes from Pseudomonadota bacterium, assembly GCA_027618305.1. Taxonomy (GTDB): domain Bacteria; phylum Pseudomonadota; class Alphaproteobacteria; order UBA6615; family UBA6615; genus UBA8079. The sequence goes on along the minus strand of JAQCFD010000280.1, from coordinate 1,302 downwards.
GCGCAGGCACGAACGGAGATTGAAATGCTGGTCAAGGTGAAGCGGGGCTGGGAACTGCCCGAGAGTGCGGTCACACCCGAAGACATCTATCTCAACCGCCGCCAGATCGTGAAGGCGTTGGGTATTGCCCCCGCCATCGCGGCGACTGCGAGCATTTTGCCGGCTGGCATGGCGATGGCGGCGACCGATCCGTCTGCCGGCCTCTATCCCGTACCGCGCAATGAGAAATACACCGTCGATCGCGCGATGACCGAAGAGAAAGAAGCGACGACCTACAACAATTTCTATGAGTTCGGCTCCCACAAGCAGATATCCAGCGCGGCGCAACGTCTCCAGACACGCCCCTGGAACATCGTCATCGACGGCATGGTCGAGAAGGAGTTCGAGATCGGGATCGACGATCTCCTGAAGCAGGTCCAGCTTGAGGAACGGGTCTATCGCCACCGCTGTGTCGAGGCCTGGGCGATGACGGTGCCCTGGTCCGGATTTGCGATGAAGCAGCTGGTCGACCTGGCCCGGCCGACGTCGGGGGCGAAATACGTGATGATGCAGACGATCGCCGAAAGCAAGGCGGAGATGCCGGGCCTGCGCCAGTTCTGGTATCCGTGGCCCTATCAGGAAGGCCTGACGATGGAAGAGGCGACCAACGATCTCGCCTTCATGGTGACCGGCATGTACGGCAAGCCAGTGCGGCCCCAGAACGGTGCGCCGATCCGTCTGGCGGTGCCTTGGAAATACGGGTTCAAATCCATCAAGTCGATCATCCGCTTCTCGTTCACTGATCAGCAGCCCAAAACCTTCTGGGAATCCCTGCAGGACAAGGAATATGGCTTCTGGGCCAACGTCAATCCGGAGGTCGATCATCCGCGCTGGAGCCAGGCCACCGAGTGGCTGCTGGGCGGTCGTGAGCGCGACCGGGTGCCGACCCGGCTCTACAATGGCTATGGCGAGTTTGTCGCCGGGATGTACCCGCCCGACGCGGGCGACTCCTATTTCCGCTAGACGCACGCGACAACCCGGCATCGGCCATGTCTGAAATCGTCGCCGAATCCGAGATCACCTGTCCCGACTGCGGGCATCGGGAAGTGGAGACGATGCCGCGCGACGCGTGCCAGTTCTTCTATGACTGCAAGGGGTGCGGCAAAGTGCTGCGCGCCCTGCCGGGGGACTGCTGCGTGTTCTGTTCGTACGGGACGGCTGCCTGCCCGCCTATTCAGGCGCGGGCCCGGGAAAACACGAACGCCAAAAAAATAATGCCGGGCCCCGAAGGGCCCGCCAGTTGAACAGGGAGGGGTTACGTCT
>JAQCFD010000279.1 GCA_027618305.1 Pseudomonadota bacterium | reverse complement strand
TAGGTCGCCATCGCGGCGCGGGATTGGGCGGCGGCAATGACGAGCGCGAACAGACGCTGAACCAGCTGCTGGTTGAGATGGACGGTTTCGAGACCAACGAGGGTGTGATCCTGGTGGCTGCCACCAACCGCCCCGATGTGCTCGACCCGGCCTTGCTGCGTCCCGGCCGCTTCGACCGCCAGGTGGTGGTGCCGAACCCCGATATCGTCGGCCGTGAAAAGATTCTCAAGGTTCACATGCGCAAGGTGCCTCTGGCACCCGATGTGAACCCCAAGACGATTGCCCGCGGCACACCCGGTTTTTCGGGCGCTGATCTGGCGAATCTCGTGAACGAGGCGGCGCTGATTGCGGCCCGCAAGAACCGCCGTATGGTCACCATGGCGGAGTTCGAGGATGCCAAGGACAAGGTGTTGATGGGCGCTGAACGCCGTTCCATGGTTATGACCGAGGACGAGAAAAAGCTGACCGCCTACCACGAGGCGGGGCACGCATTGGTCGGCATGCATATGGATGGCTGCGACCCGCTGCACAAAGTCACGATTATCCCACGTGGGCAGGCCCTGGGTGTGACAATGTCACTGCCTGAGCGCGACCGGTACACCTATTCGATCTACGAGCTGAAGGCCAAACTGGCGATGATGTTCGGTGGTCGTGTCGCTGAGGAAATCATCTTCGGCAAGGAGCATGTCACGACCGGTGCAGGCAACGACATCAAACAAGCGACGAACCTGGCCCGTCGGATGATTACGGAGTACGGGTTCAGCGAGAAGCTCGGCCCGCTGCGTTACGAGGACAATCAGGAAGAGGTTTTCCTGGGTCATTCCGTCTCTCAGCACAAGAACGTCTCCGATGCGACCGCGAAGGTCATCGATGATGAAATCCGGGCGCTGATCGACGCGGCGGAATCGGAGGCGAAGCGGATATTGACCGAACGGATCGAGGATCTGCACACCGTTTCGAACGGTTTGCTCGAATATGAAACGCTGTCAGCCGCCGACGTTGATGCTCTCCTTCGGGGTGATGCCCTCGACCGACCGGATGAGGACGCGGATTCATCCGGCAGTACGCGTTCGTCGGTCCCGACAAGCGGCACAGCGACCAAGAAGGACCGACCGAGCGGCGGCATGGAACCGGAGCCGCAGCCCCAGGGCTAGTCAGTATTGAGGCAGGGCCTATTTCGCAGAAAACGATCCAGATTTCCAAATCAGGGGCTTTCGCGGTGACGCGGGAGCCCCTCTTGGATTCCCGCACCGGTGCCAGTCGATTGCGTCTTGCACCGCTTGGCCGGGTCTCGGGCGCCGAGGCGATCGCGGTTTGTGGGGTGGGTACCGGCCTGGCGCTGGCGGGTGGTCCCCTTGCGTTTACCCATGCCCGGATCACGGGCGTCGATGCCCCAGGCGAAGCCGTGTTGTCGATTGCAGACGTGCTGCGCTGGGCGACCCAGGCCGCGCGAGAGGGCGATGACGGGCCGGCGGCGCTGGTGGCGCGCGTGTCAAAGCCACGCCCGGATTTTGCGGGCTTCGCGTTGAGTGGGGCCGGTGCGCGGCCACGGATCATGGGCGTGTGCAATGTCACGCCCGACAGCTTTTCCGACGGTGGCGATCATGCGGCGCCCGAGCAGGCCATAGCTTTTGCACAACTGCTTTCCGATGCGGGCGCCGACATCGTCGACGTCGGCGGGGAATCGACCCGTCCCGGCGCGGCACCGGTGACGGCGAATGTGGAGATCGAACGTGTGTTGCCGGTGGTCGAAGGCCTCGTCGCGAAGGGTGTGCAGGTGTCGATCGACACGCGCCGCGCCGCCGTCATGCGGGCCGCCATCGATGCAGGTGTTTCTCTCATCAATGATGTGAGTGGGCTGACAGACGATGCCGACGCGCTCGCCGTCGTGGCCGCATCGAACCTGCCGGTGGTTCTGATGCATATGCAGGGGCAGCCCGGGAACATGCAGGACGACCCGTCATATGCGGATGTGGTGAGCGACGTATATGACGCGCTGGCGGCGCGAATTGACGTTTGCATGGGCGCCGGCATCGCGCCGGACCGGATCGCGATTGACCCAGGGTTCGGATTTGGCAAGACCGTGGCGCACAACCTCGAATTGTTGACCTGTCTGGCACAGTTCCATGGGCTTGGTTGCCCCATCGTGGTTGGCCTGTCGCGCAAAAGCTTCATCGGCGCGCTGACGGGTGAGGATGATCCCAGAGACCGGGTCGCCGGCTCCGTCGCGGCGGCCCTCAAGGCGCTCGATCAGGGTGCACAGATCGCCCGGGTGCATGATGTCACGCAGACCCGGCAGGCATTTGATGTCTGGCGGGCGGCGCTTTGATGGGGCCGTATCACAGCTTGTTAACGGTCGCGGGCAGGGTGCTATAAGTCGGGTTCTCGACACGTCCGGAATTTGACGATGGCACGAAAGCTTTTCGGTACAGATGGTATCCGCGGCAAGGCCAATCAGGAGCCGATGACCGCCGAAACGGCATTGCGCGTTGCGATGGCTGCGGGACATCGCTTCACCCGCGGCAATCACCGCCACCTCGTGATCATCGGCAAGGACACACGGCTCAGCAACTACATGCTGGAGCCGGCGATGCAGGCCGGTTTTACGGCGATGGGCATGGACGTTGTGCTGGTTGGGCCGATGCCGACCCCGGCGGTTGCCATGTTGACCCGAACCCTGCGCGCCGATCTCGGGGTTGTCCTGTCGGCGTCCCACAACCCGTATGAGGACAATGGTATCAAGCTGTTCGGCCCTGACGGGTTCAAGCTGTCCGATGCCGTGGAAGAAGAGATTGAGGCGCTGATAGAAAACGGGCTGCTCGATCATCTTGCCGATGCCGGCAAACTCGGGCGCGCGCGACGCCTCGAGGATGCGCCGGGCCGGTACATCGAATTCGTCAAGCACACCTTTCCGCGCGGCCTGCGTCTCGATGGTCTCAGGGTGGTCGTGGATTGTGCGAATGGCGCCGCCTACAAGGTCGCACCGTCCGTGTTCCACGAGCTGGGCGCCGACGTTATCCCGATGGCCGTCAGCCCGGACGGCACGAACATCAACCGCGATTGCGGTGCCACGGCGACAGAGGCCCTGCAGCAGCAAGTGGTGACCCATGGCGCCCATCTGGGTGTCGCGCTGGACGGCGACGCCGACCGGGTCATCCTGTGCGACGAGCATGGCGAGGTCGTCGACGGCGATCAGGTGATGGCTGTGATTGCCCGATCCTGGCAGGCCGCCGGCCGCTTGCAGGGAGGGCGGGTGGTCGCGACCGTGATGTCCAATCTGGGCTTTGAACGCTATCTGCAGACCATCGGCCTTGAAATGGAGCGGGCGAATGTCGGTGACCGCTATGTGCTCGAGCGGATGCGCGCGGGTGGCTATAACCTCGGTGGCGAGCAGTCGGGGCACATCATCCTGAGCGACTATTCGACAACCGGAGACGGATTGATTGCGGCGCTCCAGGTACTGGCGGCGCTGGTCGAGTCCGGGGCGTCGATGAGTGCGCTGACCAATGTGTTCGAATCCTATCCCCAGTTGCTGCGCAACGTGCCGGCGGTTGGGGCGAACGCGATGGAGCATGCGAGCGTCAGATCTGCCGTCTTGGCGGCTGAAGAGAAGCTCGGAGATGATGGTCGTGTGCTGATCCGTCCGTCGGGCACCGAGCCTGTCATTCGCGTCATGGCGGAAGGCCGCGATGCCGACGTCGTGTCCTCTGCGGTTGACAATATTGCCGGCGCGATCGCTGCCGTGCCGGCCGCATAGCGCGGAGTCCTGTCTGGATATGGACGGACGTGTATTGATCATCGCCGGCTCGGATTCGGGCGGAGGTGCGGGAATTCAGGCCGATATCAAGGCCGTCACCGCCCTTGGCGGGTTCG
>JAQCFD010000278.1 GCA_027618305.1 Pseudomonadota bacterium | reverse complement strand
CCGCCCTCACCGGTGTTCGACTTGCCGCCGATGCGGTTCATGGCGATCGCCAGATTCGTGTGTGCCTCACGGCTGATCGAGCCGAATGACATCGCGCCGGTCGCAAAACGTTTGACGATATCGGCGGCCGACTCAACCTCGTCGAGCGGTACTGGCGTACGCCCGGTTTCTTCCGCCGACTTGAGGCGGAACAGACCCCGCAGGGTCATTTGCTGCTCGTCCTGATCGTTGATCGCCGCCGAGTAGCTCCGATACTTATCGGGCAGATTACCGCGTACGGCGTGCTGCAGGTCGGCGACCGTCTGAGGTGTCCAGGCATGCTTCTCGCCCCGGATTCGGAACGCGTATTCACCACCGACGTCGAGCGCGCCCTTGTAGACCGGATTGTCGCCGAACGCGTCGGCATGACGCTCCAGCGTCTCGCGCGCGATCTCCTCGAGTCCGACACCCTCAACGGCGGTGTTGGTCCCGGTGAAATACTTCTCGACGAACGAAGATTTCAGGCCCACCGCATCGAAGATCTGCGCGCCGCAATAGGACTGATAGGTCGAAATGCCCATCTTCGACATGACCTTCAGCAGGCCCTTGTCGATCGCCTTGATAAAACGCTTGTTGATCTGCTCGATGCTGAGATCCTCATCAAGCTTTTCGCGTAAAGCCTCCAATGTCTCGAACGCGAGCCAGGGATTGATCGCTTCCGCACCGAAGCCGGCGAGGGTCGCAAAATGGTGCACCTCTCGGGCCTCCCCCGTCTCGACGACCAGGCCGACCGATGTGCGCAGGCCCTTTCGGATGAGGTAATGATGCACCGCCGACGTCGCCAGCAGTGACGGGATCGCGACCCGGTCCGGCCCCAGGAGCCGGTCCGACAGGATGATAATATTGTAGCCCTGACCGACGCTTTCCTCGGCGCGCATACAGACGTTATCGATCGCCTCTTCCATGTAGCCGGGGCCGCGCTCGACTCCAAAAGTAATGTCGAGGGTCTGAGTCATGAACTGATTGTCGGCGATGTCGCCAATCGCGCGAATCTTCTCCAGTCCGCCGTTGGAAATGATCGGCTGACGCACTTCCAGCCGCTTCAGCGTCGACGTGCCCTCCAGGTCCAGCAGATTGGGTCGCGGACCGATGAACGAGACCAGGGACATCACGATTTCCTCGCGGATCGGATCGATCGGCGGGTTCGTGACCTGGGCGAAGAGCTGCTTGAAATAGGTTGCGAGCGGCTTGGACTTCGACGACAGCGCCGAAATCGGCGTGTCCGTCCCCATCGCCCCGGTCGCCTCCTGCCCCGTATGGGCCATCGGCATCATCAGGAATTTGAGGTCTTCTTCTGTGTAGCCGAAGGCCTGCTGCCGGTCCAAAAGCGGAACCTGGGATACGGCCAGTGCGCGCCCGACTTCGGGCAAATCGCGCAGCTGAATTTGGGTGTTGGCCAGCCATTTCTTATACGGGTGACTCGCGACGAGCTCGGTCTTCAGATCCTCGTCCGAGATGGTCATGCCCTTCTCGAGATCGATCAGCAGCATCTTGCCCGGCTGCAGGCGCCACTTGCGTGCAATATTCTCTTCCGGGATGTCTAGCACGCCCATCTCGGACGCGAGCAGCACCAAACCGTCCTTGGTCTCGAGATAACGCGCCGGACGCAAACCGTTACGGTCCAGCGTCGCACCAATCACCTTACCGTCCGTGAACGCGATGGCGGCGGGCCCGTCCCACGGCTCCATCAGCGCGGCGTTGTATTCGTAGAACGAACGCAGCGTGTCATCCATCAACGGGTTCCCGGCCCAGGCTTCCGGGATCATCATCATCATCGCATGCGGCAGGGAGTAACCGCCCTGATAGAGCAGTTCCAGCGCATTGTCGAAGCAGGCCGAATCCGACTGACCCTCATAAGAGATCGGCCAGAGTTTCTGCATATCATCGCCAAATATCGGCGACGACATCGTCGCCTGGCGTGCGGCCATCCAGTTGTTGTTGCCACGCAGGGTGTTGATTTCACCATTGTGGCAAATCATCCGATACGGATGCGCCAGCGGCCAGGACGGGAAGGTGTTGGTGGAGAAACGCTGATGGACCAGCGCCAACGCGGAGATGACGCGCTCGTCCTGCAGATCCTTGTAATATTTCACCACGCCATCGGCGAGCACGAGGCCTTTGTAAACGATCGTGCGAGACGAACAGGATGCCGGATAATATTCGTTCGCCCAGTCGAAATGGTTGGTCCGCACGTGGTTCGACGCGACCTTCCGCAGGACATAGAGTTTGCGTTCGAAGGCGTCATCATCGGCGATACCTTCGGTGCGCCCGATGAACACCTGCCGGTGTAACGGCTCCGTCGGCTTGACGCTTTCTCCCAGCACGGAGGAATCGACCGGCACATCGCGCCAACCGAGAATCGTCAGGCCTTCCTGATCGGCGGCCATCTGGTAGGCCGCCTCGATCGTCGCATGGTGGGCCGTGTCGCGCGGCATAAACAGATGCGCGACGCCGTAATGGTTCGGTGCCGGCAGTTCAAACCCGAGACGCGCGGCTTCGACCGCAAAAAATTCGTGTGGCAACTGGATCAGGATACCGGCGCCGTCGCCGGCTTTCGGATCCGCGCCCACTGCACCCCGATGCTCAAGATTGCAGAGGATATTCAGACCGTCTTCGACAATCTTCCGACTGCGCTCGTTGCGGATTGAACAAATCATGCCAATGCCGCACGCATCATGCTCATGCGCCGGGTTGTACAGACCCTGTGCGGGCCTCACGCCGTTGTAGCGCGAGTTCGAAGCCACGTTCGTCTGATGAGTATTGTCCGTTTTACGCAAGGTCAAAATCCCAACTACCAGGATCGGCGTAACCTGCCGATCCACCTAATAAACCTAGCAGGCCGTCGGATTTCGAAGGCCCGTTACATTGTGCGGATTGGGCGGTGATACCCTGGCGCACGGCGGGCTGGATATTACCGGAACCTGCCTCTAAACCCACCTCGAATTCCGCACTAATTAAGGCTGAACTCGACTTTTTATCCACTTACCTCCGGCCAATAAAAAACCCCGCCAAAGCGGGGCAATGATGCCGTTTATCAACCAGGTTTGGTTGCGGGGGCAGGATTTGAACCTGCGACCTTCAGGTTATGAGCCTGACGAGCTACCGGACTGCTCCACCCCGCGTCGATAACGTCTCGCGTTGCCACGCAAAATTAGACTCGTTCCTAACATGTGTGAAGGAACCATCGTGAACTAGGTTGCTTTGCGATCCGGCGATCATGCGTTTGGAAGACCTGGCAACGACCTACTCTCCCGTGCCTTAAGACACAGTACCATCGGCGCTAGGGGTCTTCACGGCCGAGTTCGGAATGGGATCGGGTGTGGCCCCCCCGCCATAGCCACCAGGTCATCCAAACGCATGATGTATCGGGGTTGGTGCAATCATCCTGACATACGCACCCCAAGGGTGCGGTTTAATACCGAAAACCTGAGTTATCGAAACAATTAAGTGTCGACGAACCTTGCCACTGTACGCGGCGGTTTATTGCTGTTCGTTTTACCCCGAAAGGTAGGACCCCGAAGGGTCCTGCAAACGGCCTACAATCAAGCCAATCGAGCAATTAGTACTGGTCAGCTTCACGTGTTGCCACGCTTCCACATCCAGCCTATCAACGTGGTGGTCTTCCACGGCTCTCATGCGAGACCTAGTATCAAGGTGGGCTTCCCGCTTAGATGCTTTCAGCGGTTATCCCTTCCGTACTTAGCTACCCGGCGATGCTCCTGGCGGAACAACCGGTACACCAGAGGTACGTCCACCCCGGTCCTCTCGTACTAGGGGCAGCTCCTCTCAAGTCTCGTACACCCACGGCAGATAGGGACCGAACTGTCTCACGACGTTCTAAACCCA
>JAQCFD010000014.1 GCA_027618305.1 Pseudomonadota bacterium | reverse complement strand
CTCGCCGGCCGCAACGCGATCGCCGGGCCACTCCCCCACATTCATGCGGTCGACATCGAGCCGCTGCAGCAATTGCCGCAACCCGAACTGCGGATGGCCGGCGTCGAGACTGGCCCATGAATCCCCGTCGAGCACCCGGTCGAGCCCCGGCAGCACGACATAGCCCGTCGGCAACCCGGCCACCGTCGCAAGCAGGTCGGCCGTCGCGGGAATACTGCCCGTGCTGCCGGCGGCAATAACCGGATCGCGCGGGGGGTCGCGGCGCCATGCCTCGCCCCGCGCCGCCAGCAGGCGGTTGCGCCGATCCGCCGGATCTATCGCACCTTCGCCGTCCAGCACGGCCGGCCATGTTTCGGTCAGAATTTTCAGGAACCCAAGCGTCTCCTGCCAATGGGCGGCATAGGCATCGGGCACCAGACTTTCGAGCGCATCGAAGTCGAGCCGTTCGGTCTGCACCTGATCGAGCAAACGTCCGAGCTCGCCCGCCAGCTCCATCGCATGATCGACCGACAGCGTTTGCGTGCCGACGACCGGGCGCGCCTGCAGCAGTCGCGCCAGCAATATGCGCCGGCGCAGTTCCGGCACCGCCGGCGGCATCTCGGCGTCGACCCCGAGAAGCGCTGCCGGTTCGCCTGTCAGCGCCATCTCGTCCTCATCGATATCACCGATCGGAAACAATCGCGGCAGGACCAGCGGCGCGCCGTCGGTCAGGCGGAGAAAGACCTCCTGCATCGCCCGGCAGGCGCGCCGGGTGGGCAGCAGGATCGTCATACGTGCGAGAGCCAGGGGATCATCATCGACATCGGACGCGGACAGAATCCTGCCCGCCAACGCCGCGAGAAACGGACGATGCGACGCGATCGAATAGAGGCCCGGCGGCGGCAGCGCGCCGGGTTCGCGCCCCGGCGCGGTCCCAGCCGCGTTTCCTGCCCCGTTTCCTGCCATGGTCATGGGCGCAGGTCTTGCAACCGGTCCACCCATGCCCGCAGGCCCGACAGACGCGCCACGCGTGTGCGGCCGCACGCATCATAGTCGAGTTGAACCTCCAGCCGCGTGGCGGGCAGGTCCGCCCCCAGCCGTTCCGCCCATTCGAGCAGGACGATCCCGTCGGCCCGGGCTTCGTCATAGCCGAGTTCGATGACTTCATCGGGGTGACCGATACGGTAGAGATCGAAATGCCAGACGGGAACCGGATCGGTATCGTACTGCTGCACAAGCGTAAACGTCGGGCTCGGGACCGGACCGCGATGACCCAGCGCGCCAATCAGCCCGCGCGCCAGCGTGGTCTTGCCGGCCCCGAGATCACCGGCCAGCGACAGCAGGTCACCCTGCCGTAGATGTGGTGCGAGCGCCGCCCCCAGCGCCGCCGTCGCGGCGGCATCGGCCAGATCAATACGCCGGGCATATGCCCGCACCCGGTCCGGCTCTACCGCCGGGCCCTGCCCATTCATACCGCTTCGTCCTCGGGTTCAGAGGATCTGGGGCGGCGCGGCAGGCGGCACACGATGGCCGTGCCCTGATCTGGTTCCGATTCAATCTCGACGTCACCGACATGCAGTTCGACGAAGCTCTTCACGAGGCTCAACCCGAGCCCTGCGCCCACGCCGGATTGCCGGCCGCGTGGCCGGTTTCCACGTTCGAACTTCTCCAGCACCCGTTCGCGTTCATCGACGTGAATACCGACGCCGGTATCGGCAACGCGAAATTCGATATCGTCGCCGACGACCTTTGACGACAGGGTGATGACACCGCGCTCGGGTGTGAATTTGATGGCGTTACTGACCAGATTGAACAGCACCTGTTTCAGGCGGCGTTCGTCCGCAAACATCGATCCGATATCCGGCGCGCAGTCGAGGATCAGCTTCTGCTCCTTGACCCGTGCGCGTTCACGGTTCAGCGCAAACACGCCGGCAATCATCGTGTGGATATCGAACTGACCCCGGTCGAGCGTCATGTAGCCGGCCTCGATCGTTGCCAGATCCAGAATGTCGTTGATCAATTCGAGCAACGCTTCACTGGCTTCCAGAATACCCTCGATATAATCGCTTTGCCGTTCGTTGAGGGGCCCGAACATGTCCCCGTTCAGGACCTCGGCGAATCCGATGATCGTGTTCAGCGGCGTGCGCAGTTCGTAGGACACATTCGCCACGAACTCCGACTTCAACCGGTCCGCCTCTTCGAGCGCCTCGTTGCGTTCGCGCAAGGCCCGTTCGACCCGGTTCGAATCCGACACATCAAAATAGGTCATCAGCATCATGCCATCGGGCAACGGCACGCCGGTGTACTGAATGACGGTGCCATCGACACGTTCGTGGGTGCCTGAAACCGGCTCGCGCGACATCAGCCGACCGATGATCTGCTTCTTGAGTCCGCCCCAGTCATCCTCGTCGTCGACCGTGTAGAAATGCCGCGACTTGTCGATCAGTATCGAGACCTGCGGCTCGCCGGCGAGGTCGGCCTCGCTGAATTGCCAGATGCGGCTGTAGGCGGAGTTGCAAAGTTTGAGCCGGCCATCGGGCCCGACCAGGGCGACGCCTTCATAAAGATTGTCGAGTGTGCGGCGTTGCACCTCGATCAATGTATTGTACTGCGCCTCCATCGTCAGGCGATCGGTCACGTCTTCATAGGTAAACATCAATCCGCCCAGCGGATGCGGCGAGATACGCTTGAACAGGGTCTTGCCGTCCGGCAGATGGACCAGGGTCTCGGTCGGCGCAATGAGGGATGTGAAGAGCGCGACCTGCTCCTGTTTGGACGCGCGAAAATCGACCTCTTCCGACACGAGCCGCCGGTCGCGCAACGTCTCGAGTTCATCGCCGAGTGTCGGTTCGCTGTCGAGCCAGGCGGGAGCGGCATCCCACAGACGCGCATAGGCGCTGTTGTAGAATTTCAGCCGCGTATCCGACCCATAGATCGCGACGGCGACCGCAAGACTCTCGAGCACATCGCTCTGGGCCGCGACATGGCTCGACAATTCTTCCTGCACCTCTTCGAGCTGGGTGAAATCCACGGCGTAGCCAATCACCCCCATATCCTCTGTCGGCACTTCGTTGAATTCCAGCAGACGACGCGCGCCATTGATCACCACGTGTCGGCTTTCGGACTGCGGCGTGCCGGTCGATTGCGCGCGCGCCGCGATCTGTGCCTCGACATTGGCTTCGAGATCCTCAAGTTCGGACGGCCGCGCATCATCCTCGTCGGCGCCCGGGTTGATCGCGTCGACATAGGCCCGGTTGACCTGTGCCAGGGTCAGGTCACGGCTTCGCCGCCAGACCATGAACGGCAGCGCGTCCAGCATCGCGCGATAGCCGTCCCGTTCCACCTGCGCAGCGGTCAACTGAATCGCCGTGTCGGACTGAATGGCCGTTTCGTTCGTGACATCCGCGACCCACAAAACATCGAGCGGCACATCGCGCGCACGTCGGCCGTCGATCCGCAGAGCCTGCCCCGCATCGATGGTCAGCATCGTCAGGGAGAACCCCTCGCCGCGTGTCTGCAAACCCGCGATCCGGCGCGTGATCTGCTCGCGGTCGGTCTCGCCGAATTTCGCCAGGAAGATCTCGAAATCCGCGACGCCATCATCAAGCATCGCGGCCAGGCCGTCGGAAATAACGGGTTCGCCCCCATCGAGCCAGGTCACGAACCCGCCGGGTACGGTGGCAAGGGTCGCGCCAATTCGCGCGCGAGACGCCTCGGCATCGCGCAATTCACGTATGCCGGAGAACCGGCCGAGCGCATAGCCGACGATGGCGGACGCCCCCGCAACCGCAGCAATCACCAATATCAATATTTGTGTCGACACGCGCTGCAGTCTCGCACAGTCAAACCTACGGGCATACCAGCCGACCACAACGTCGGCAGGCCGCCTCGAATCGGGCGGAACAATACGAGTCTAGTGACTTGTCGGCCCGGATTGAACCGCTTCCTTGCCAATCCGGGCTCGCCCAACCGAACGGCGAACGGCGGCTAGTAGCGATACGCCTCAGGTTTGTAGGGGCCCGCGGCCGGAATACCGAGATACGCGGACTGCTTTTCGGTCAACGTGGTCAGATGCGCGCCGACCTTGCTCAGATGCAACGTGGCAACCTTCTCATCGAGATGCTTCGGCAGCACATAGACGTCCAGGCCGTATTTTCCGTCGCTGTTGTTCTGCCAGAGCTCGATCTGCGCCAGCACTTGGTTGGTGAAGGACATGCTCATCACGAAACTCGGATGGCCGGTGGCATTGCCGAGATTCACCAGGCGCCCTTCCGACAGCAGGATCAACTTCTTGCCGTCGGGGAATTCGATCTCGTCAACCTGGGGCTTGATATTCTGCCATTTGAAATTGCGCAGACCACCGACCTGAATTTCGGAATCGAAGTGACCGATATTGCACACGATCGCCCGGTCTTTCATCGCCCGCATATGGTCCACGGTGATGACATCCACATTGCCCGTCGCGGTGCAGAAGATATCGCCCTGGGCGGCACCCTCTTCCATCGTGACGACCTCATAGCCCTCCATCGCGGCCTGCAGGGCACAGATGGGGTCGATTTCCGTCACCAGGACGCGGCAGCCGGCGTTGCGCAGGGATTCGGCAGACCCCTTGCCCACTTCGCCATAGCCGGCGACGACGGCGACCTTGCCCGACATCATCACGTCTGTGCCGCGGCGGATGCCATCGACGAGGCTCTCGCGGCAGCCATAGAGATTGTCGAACTTCGACTTGGTCACGGAATCATTCACATTGATCGCCGGGATCAGGAGCGTGCCGGCCTTCGCCATGTCATAGAGACGGTGAACACCGGTGGTGGTTTCTTCCGTGACGCCCTTGAGGCTTTCCGCCACCTTGGAATACCAGCCCGGCTGCTCGGCCAGGCGCTGCTTGATCGAGGCGTAGGCGGCCTCTTCTTCTTCGTTCTCGGGATTGTCGAGAACCGACGGATCGGTCTCCGCCTGCTTGCCGAGATGGATCAGCATGGTCGCATCACCGCCATCATCCAGGATCATGTTGGGAACGCCACCATCGGCCCAATCGAAAATCCGGTGGGCATAGTCCCAATATTCCTCGAGCGTCTCGCCCTTGGTCGCAAAAACCGGCGTGCCCGTCGCGGCAATCGCGGCGGCGGCGTGATCTTGCGTCGAATAGATGTTGCATGACGCCCAGCGGACCTCGGCGCCGAGCGCCTGCAGCGTCTCGATCAGTACTGCCGTCTGGATGGTCATGTGCAAGGAGCCCGCGATCCGCGCGCCCGCGAGCGGCTTGGCAGCGCCATACTCTTCGCGGAGCGCCATCAGGCCTGGCATCTCCACTTCGGCAAGATCGAGCTCTTTTCGGCCCCATTCGGCCAGCGAGATGTCGGCGACAAGATAATCGCCGTCGCCGGCGGGTGATTCGACAGCGGAAGACATACGTTCTCTCCAATTAATTCTTAACGACGGGCGATCCCGTCTGCGAGCGGCATATAGCAGAGCAACAGGGGTCGCCACAACCAAAGGTCGGGCGTTCACCTTGAACGTTGCCCGCCCTTCAGCCGACTCGTGAAAAACGCACTGTGACCAATCTGCAACGGGTCGGCATAAAGCCGCAAGTTGGTCCGATTCATCCGTGCGCTGAAACCCGCGTGTAACAGAGGCGAACTAAAACCCTTCCCGACAACAAGGAACGAGGCCGGAAATCGGTCACCTAACCACCCCTGCACCGCTTTGGAGGTAATTGAGCGATGTTTAAACAAGTTCTTCTTGGGGGCACCGCCCTCGCAAGTGTTGCGGTGCTCGCCTTACCGGCGAACGCCGGCCAGGTCGGATCCAAGGATTCGATGAGCGTGACGCTGGGCGGCGAGTTTCGCTTCCAGGTCGGCCTCGTCGACCAGGATGTTTCGGCCGCCGCCGGTCGCGGTTACCAGTTCAAGGTCGATGAGTCCGAGGTCAAGGTCAAAGCCAGCAATACCGCGAACAACGGCCTCAAATACGGCATCAGCATCGAGCTGAATGCCGGCGCCGGCGACGGGTCGGCTGCCGATGAAGCCTATGCCTTCATCGACAGTGCCGACTGGGGCCGCGTCGAAATGGGCGATCAGGACGACGCCACCGACCGCATATATGTCGAAAGCGACGACATCCTCGTCGGCCGCAAGGGACCCGACGGCGATGTCGTCGACTACTTCTCGTTCGGCACCGGCGGCGGTGTTTCGGCGACCGGCAACACGGTAACCAGCGACGATACAAAGATCACCTACTTCACGCCGCGCTTCGCCGGCTTCCAGCTGGGTGGCTCGCTGACCCCGGATACGGGTGAGACCTCGGGTGGTGCGGCCACGGCGGATGCCGACAATGACGGCGACTTCGAGAACGTCATCGGTATCGGCGCCAACTACTCGGGCAAGTTCGACGACGTGTCCTTCGTGGTCAGCCTGACTGGTGAGTTCGGCGACAGCGAGACGGCCGCGGGTGCCGACACCGAAGGCGAGCTCGAGACGATCGCCGTTGGTGCGACCGTCAACTTCGCGGGCTTCGGCCTCGGCGCGGGTTATGTCGACTTCGCCGAATCCGGTCAAACGGCAGCCAACATGGCCGCCGGCGCGGATTCCGGGTCGTATTACACGCTCGGCGGTTCCTACACGACCGGCCCCTGGGGTGTGAGCCTGAACTGGTTCGAAAGCACCAAGGCCAACACCACCGGTATCAGCGACACCGACATCCAGATCATCTCGCTGGATGTGGCCTATGCGGTGGCGCCGGGCTGGGAGCTTAACCTCTCCGCCACCACGATCTCGGCCGACAACATCAACGCAACGGCTGTGCCGGTGAACAACGACGGCACCGTCGTCATCATCTCCAACCAGTTCGACTTCTGATTCGAGATTAACGGACGGATCGTTGTGATCCGATTCCCTCTTGCGCGGCGTCCCTCTAGGGGCGCCGCGTTTGTATTGGGCAGACCTGCATATGCTTTAGGCATCAATGCCCAAACATCAGGCAAGTCATTCATATAATTGATGTATTTCTGCAATATTACTGAAAAATAGTACACTGCGGCACCATTCACGATTGCGATCCGGGCCTGTCTGAATAGGATGTCCACAATTCCACTGCCAAAAAATCAATAAGCAAATCCCAACAAAGTGGAGGACGCAGCGCAGAAAATTCGGGCCCGGTCAGGTCCGGCTGATTCGGATGTTGTGTCTGAAATTAGTAATGTTATAACAATTATCGTCCCGCGCATGATGTGCGAGATCCACATGTTGGAGATTTGTTTGATGAACAAGAAAAGCCTTTGGCTGAGCACGAGCGCGCTCGTGGGTGCAGCCATGATCACGACCCCGGTGCTTGCCGGCCAGGTTGGATCCAAGGATTCGTTGAGTGTCACGCTGGGCGGCGAGTTCCGCTTCCAGGTCGGCCTCGTCGATCAGGACGTGTCCGCCGCCGCCGGTCGCGGTTACCAGTTCAAGGTCGACGAATCCGAAGTCTTCGTTGACGCATCTGCCACCGCGGACAACGGCCTGAAGTATGGCGTCAGTATCGAGCTGAATGCCGGCGGGGGGGACGCAACAGCAGCGGACGAAGCCTGGGCGTTTATCGATAGCGCCGACTGGGGTCGCATCGAAATGGGTGACCAGGACGACGCGACCGACCGCATGTTTGTCGAGAGTGACGACATTCTTGTCGGTCGGAAGGGTCCCGACGGCGACGTCGCCGACTATATCGCGTTCGGCACCGGCGGCGGCATCGCGGCCACCGGCAACACGGTGACGGGCGACGCCACCAAGGTGATTTACTTCACCCCGCGCTTCGCCGGCTTCCAACTCGGCGGCTCGCTCACCCCGGATACGGGTGAGACCTCGGGCGGCGCGGCCACGGCCGACGCCGACAACAATGGCAGCTTCGAGAATGTGTTCGGTATCGGCGCCAACTACCAGGGCAAGTTCGACGACGTGTCGTTCGTGCTCAGCTTGAACGGCGAGTTTGGCGACAGCGAAACCGCCACCGGTGCAGGCACGAATGGCGACGTCGAGACCATTTCGGCGGGTGCGACCATCAACTTCGCGGGCTTCGGCCTCGGCGTGGGTTATGTCGATCTGGCCGAACAGGGCCAGTCCGCAGCGAACATGGCCGCCGGTGCGGATTCCGGTTCGTATTACACGGTCGGTGGTTCCTACAAGACGGGCCCCTGGGGTGTCAGCCTGAACTGGTTCGAAAGCTCCAAGAGCAACACCACCGGTATCAGCGACACCGACATCCAGATCATCTCTCTGGACGTGGCCTACGCCGTGGCGCCGGGCTGGGAAATCAACCTCTCGGCGAACACGGTCTCGGCCGACAACATCAACGCAACGGCTGTTCCGGTGAACAACGACGGCACCGTCGTGATCATCTCGAACCAGTTCAACTTCTAGTCTTTAAAACACTGGACGTTTGGGAAGCGGCGCCCTTCATCGGGGCGCCGTTTTCTATTTCTCGCCGAATCCGTCCGACACAAGTGCCACCAGCGCATCCAGGGCGACCTGCGCATCGGCACCGGATGTGCGGATACGAATCGCCGATCCTGGCGCCGCGGCAAGCATCATCAGCCCCATGATCGATGTGCCGGGCACTTCCGCACCATCCTTTTCAACGACGATGTCGGCATCGAAGGTCTCCGCCAGACGGACGAAACGCGCGGCCGCACGCGCATGCAGCCCGCGGCTGTTCGTGATCTCGACCACCCCTGAAAGCGGATCCGATATCATCGCAGCTAGGCTGGCTTCGAACCCAGCAGCGCGGACGCGACGCTGATGTATTTTCGCCCCGCCGCCTGCGCGGCCTCAACGAGCGCCGGAAATTCCGTATCACCCCGTACCTGCGCCAGCTTGATCAGCATGGGCAGGTTCAACCCGGCGATCACCTCCACCGGCCCGCCTTCCTGCTTGGTGTCCATCACGGAAATGGCCAAATTCGACGGTGTCCCGCCGAACATATCCGTCAGGATGATCACGCCCGCACCGTCAGCGACCCGCCCCACCGCATCAACGATGTCCTGGCGGCGGTGCGCCATATCGTCATCGGCGTCAATGGAGATCGTCTCGATCCGTTCCTGCGGTCCGACGACATGCTCAAGGGCGGCGAGAAACTCATCGGCCAACCGGCCATGGGTCACGAGCAGCAATCCGATCATACGGGCACCTGGTCTGCTTTGGGTTCAAAAGACAATTCCCGGTGGCGCAGCTCGACCTGGGTCATGCGCTCGGCGATCCAGTCGCGCAGGCGCTCGGCAACATAGACAGAGCGGTGACGGCCACCGGTGCATCCGATCGCGATCGTCAGATAGCTTTTGCCCTCTTCGTTGAACCGCGGAAGCAACAGCGCCAGCAGATCCGTCAGGCGCGTGAAAAACGCATCGAAATCCGGATCCGCCGCAACATAGGCGCCAACCCCGTCGTCGCGCCCGGTGAGCGGCCGGAGCACCGGGTCATAATGGGGGTTCCGGAGAAAGCGAACATCGAAGACCATATCGGCATCCCGTGGCACGCCATGGCGGTACGAGAAGGAGGTGATCAGCACATTCGCCTCCCCCGTGGCGGCACCGACCATGCGATCACGCAACAAACGCGCAAACTCATGAACGTTTGAATGGCTGGTATCGATAACAAAATCAGCCGCCTCACGAAGCGGTGCCAGAAGGCGCCGTTCGGCGGCGATGCCGTCGGCCAGCGGTCGGTCGCTGGCCATGGGGTGCACCCGGCGGGTTTCGGTGTAGCGCCGTTCGATCACGTCGTTGTCGCTGTCGAGGAACAGCATCTCGACCGGTATATCGACCGCCGCACGCAAGGTGGCGATTTCCTGCGCAAACTTGTCGGCGTTGAAATCCCGCGTGCGCACATCGACCCCGATTGCCAGGCCACGGCCCGCTGCCGGGCCCTGCCGCACCAGCGTCGCCATCAGGCGGACCGGTAAATTGTCCACGGCCTCACAGTTCATGTCCTCAAGCGCCTTGAGCGCGGTCGTCCGACCCGCGCCGGACAGACCCGTGACCACCAGCACCCGCCCCGCCAGCGACCCCTTTGCGTTCTCGGTTTTGGACTGGTTCGGTTCGGTCATGTCGGCCCTGTTCTGGCAGCCAAGTCTTGGTTGCTCCGTCTCGGCATCTCTGCGGCTCATGGATGCTTGCCGACTATACCGTGCCGTGCGGCCTCCACGCCAAGGCGAAGCTTGGCCGGCGCCGAGGCCTCGAACGACGCCAAGGTAAGCAGCGGCAACTCGACATCCCCGATTCGCACGTTCCGGGGGTCAGGATATCGGTCAATTTTCTCGGCCGCCACGAGATCACATGCCAGCACCAGCGAAACCACATCCAGATAAGGCATTTCCATAATGCCCACACCCCGCACCTCGATCTTGCCAGCGAGTGATTCCGGCGCGCATGCCATCAGGACGCCGTCCACGCAGCGCAGCGCCGTCTGATCATCGGCCACCAAACGTGCGCCGCCGTCGATCAGGCGAAGCGCCAGGTCCGATTTGCCCGCACCCGACGGGCCGCGCAACAGCACACCCGACCAGCCACCCTCGCCGTCAGGCAGCGCGACACAAGTCGCGTGAATTCGATTCCCCTGTCCCGTCATGGGCCTCGTTCCGGCTCCGTTGCGCACCACGCGCAATCCGTTCTAGCGCGCCCTTGCACAGGTCACCACAACCGCGTGTAAATTTTGCCCCCACGGCACAACCGGACGCTGTTACTCATGCTATATCATCACCCGAACGCGGCCGGTGAGCGGTCGGATAACCGCGTCTGGAAACGCGCGCAGTGGAGAAAAGTCAAAATGAGCAACGAGAAAAAGACAATCGGCCTGGCAGTGGTTGGCTGCGGCACAATCGGCCGGATCCGCGCTGAATTCGCGCGCGACTATCCGGGCATCGGCTGGCTCGGCCTGTGCGACATCAAGGATGATTTGCGCGAGAAGCTGGCCGCTGACACGAACGCCGATTTCCAGACCGCCAATTTCGAGGAGCTGATCAAGCGGCCCGAGGTCGACGCGGTGATCATCGCCACGGACGAAAACCATCACATGGCCCCGACCGTCATGGCAGCGGATGCGGGGCACGCATTGTTCATCGAGAAACCGCTGGCGACGGACGCGCGTGAATCCCTCGCCGTCCTTCAGGCCATCGAGACCAACGGCGTCGATGCCGTGGTCGGCTATACCCAGCGTTTCCGCCGGCGGTTCCTGACGGTCAAGGAACGGCTCGTCACCGGCCAGATCGGCGACGTCACCGGCGTGGTGACCCGCGCGATCATGAATCGCATGGTCCCGATCGCCACGGTTGCGCGCACGAACCAACGCCAGAATCTGACACCGATGGTCGTCTCGGGCACCCACGCGCTCGATATGTGCATGTGGCTGATGGAGGGCAAGACCCCGGTCTCGCTCTATGCCCAGTCGAATGACAAGGCGATGGCGCAATACGGCACCAAGGATTCCACCTTCGGCATTTTCACCATGGATGACGGCGCCATGTTCTCCATGAATATTTCCTGGGCCGCGCCGGTCATCTGGCCGGGCGCCGTCTATGGCCTGGAGATCGGCATCATCGGCGACAGGGGTGTCATCGATATCGAGGATACCCACCGCGACATGATCATCGCCTCCGAGATCCCGCAGGGTGCGGGCTATGCGCCGGACGGGTTCGAGCCGGAATTCCAGCGCCACGTGGACTTCATGACCAGCTACCCGCCGGGCGACATGTATAACGGCCAACTCTGGGGCCCGATGCGCGAAGAGACCTTCTCCTGGTATCAACGCCTGTGCGCCGGCCTCGACACCCCCCATGCCACCGCCCAGGACGGCCATCGCAACCTCATGCTGACCATGGCCATGGATTTGTCGGCGAAGCGCGGCGAGCGAATCGACCTGCCGCTCGAAATCGACGATTATTACGAATAGTGCGCACAACGTGCGCCGGACCACGCAACGGAGTGACCAGTCATGTCAGACACGCGAACCTGGGACCATATGCTTGAACGGGCGAAGACCAATAGTTTCCTCGGCAAGCAGCTGTTCGTCGTCTTCACCTACCCCTCTGACGGGATGGATCCCATCATGGAAAATATCACCGAACACCTCGCCTACCAGCGGATGCTCGAGGATACGGGCGTCATGTTCGCCGCCGGACCCATGGGGGATCGCGGCGGCGAGACTTGGTCCGGCTCCGGCATGGTCGTGGTCCGGGCGGAGAACTTCGCCGAGGCCGAAAAAATTGCGGCGGCCGACCCGATGCACGCGTCTGGCGCGCGCAATTACCACGTGCAGCCCTGGCTCGTGAACGAAGGCACGATCACCGTGAAAGTCGGTTTCGCCTCGGGGTCACGCGAACTCGTCTGACCCGATACACCACGGCGGCAGATTGACGCCTCCACAACCGACAACGTATTAAAAACGGGCTGACGCCGCGCATTCTCTGCGCCGCGGGACCCTTGATCCCGTATGTCGACAGCGGGGAGGCGGATCGGTTCATGGCAGGCAAAGCCAAGCCCGGAAAGAAGGCAAAGCCGCACGAGGCCACGCCAGCCAAAGCAAGGAAACCGCACCTCAAACGGGCGCCGGGCAAGCCGCTGTATGCGCAGGTCGAAGAAATCATTCGCGGCCGGCTGATCGACAATTACTGGAAACCGGGCGACGTGCTGCCGAGCGAATTCAATCTCGCGCGCGAGCTGTCCGTCAGCCAGGGCACCGTGCGCAAGGCCCTCAACGACATGGTGGCCGAGAATTTGCTCGAACGCCGCCAGGGTCGCGGCACCTTCGTCTCGGAATACACCGAGCGACGCGCCCTGTTTTTGTATTTCAACCTGATCGGCCGCGATGGCGAACGGGCCATGCCCGTGAGTCGCATCCTCGCATGCGAGCTGCGGTCCGCGACCGAGGACGAGCGTGATCGGCTGCAGCTCGCGACCGGCGCCTCGGTCATTGCCCTGCACCGCGTGCGCGCCCTCGATGACAAACCTGCGATGGTCGAGCGCCTCACGCTGCCCCAGGACCTGTTTCCCGGCCTGGGCGACGAGACGAAGTTGCCGGAGAATCTGTATCGTTTTTACCAGGGCGAGTATGGCATCACGGTCGCCAAGGCGGCTGAATCCGTGCGCGCCGTGGCGGCGGATCCGCTGGAGGCCCAGCTTCTGGGCGTTATGCCGGACACCCCCCTTCTTGAAATTGACCGTGTCGCCGTCACCATCGACGGACGGCCGGTCGAGTGGCGGGTCAGCCGCTGCAACACCGTCAACTATAGTTACGTCGCCGAACGGGGCTGACCGGCCCCGGCACAAACCAAATCGGAGAAAGATCATGACCACACCGGAAATCGGTGTCATCGGGCTCGGCAATATGGGCCGGGGCATCGCAGACAATTTCGCCAAGGCCGGTCACGCAACCGCCGTATGGGACCTGAACGCAGACGCCCGCGCACCCTTCGAGGCCCGTTCGGATACGGCGGTCATGTCGCCGGGCGAGATGGCGGCCGCAGGCGCCATGATGGTCTATGTGGTCCCGGCCACACCCGAGATCGAGAGCTCCTTCGAGGGCCCCGACGGCGTGCTCGCCATGACCGGCGAAGGCACGATTATCTTCGATCTGACCACCTCATTTCCCGAGGACACGAAGCGGATCGCGGCCCGTGCGGCCGAACACGGCATCACCTATCTCGACGCGGCGATGAGCGGCGGAGCCACGGGTGCGGATGCCGGCGCGCTGACCCTGATGGTCGGCGGCGACGAAGCCGCCTTCGAGGCCTGCCGCGCGAAACTCGACGCCATCGCCAACAACCTCTTCTATCTCGGCGATGTGGGCTCCGGCCACGCCATGAAGCTGATCCACAATATGGTGGTCCACGCCGTCTTCCTGACCACCTGCGAAGCCGGCCGCATGGCCGAGCGCGCCGGGCTCAAGCTTGCCGACATGATCGACGTATTCAATGTCTCGAACGCCCGCAGCTACGCGACCGAGGTTCGGTTCCCGAAACACATCCTGTCGGAGAAATGGGACGCCCGCTCGCGGGTCTACAATCTGAACAAGGATCTCGGGATGGCCGTGCGGCTGGGGGAGAGCCTCGGCATGGATGCCCGCTATGCCCGCGAGACCAGCGCCTTCCTTAACAAGGCCATCGACCGGGGCATGGCCGAGGATGATTACAGCCTGCTGTACCCGGCCTTCGACGACATCCGGGATATGGAGTAAGCGGGCGGGTTTACTCGGCGGCAACGGCAACGGACGCTAACCCGGGTTTCCTGTTTCGACGCAGTGCCAAAGCAGGCATTGCAAACAGCCAGGACAAGGCAACTGGGACACGCCGGACAGACCGGCAAACGGCAGCCCCATGCAATGCTCGCCCCTTCCGGGCGTAATGCGTGATGTCGATTGAACCATCGGGAAGGCGGCGAATGTCTTGGGTCGCGGTCATGGCGTTACTCCTATGTTGAATGACAGGAGAAGCCTAGGTTGCGAGAATAGGCGCCGCTTGCAGATTCCCTTGATTTAACCTTGAGGACCGCTTGATTTACACCGCCCGACAGGACCGATGGTCATGAGATACCGATTTGGCGACCACGCACTCGACCCGCAGAATTTTGAACTCTCTGAGAACGGCGTTGCCGTGGCTATGGAACCTCAGGTCTTCAGCCTGCTTCTTCTGTTGATCGAAAACCGCGAACGGGTGGTCACAAAGGACGAACTGATCGATAAGGTCTGGAACGGCCGGATCGTTTCAGAGGCCACGCTGAGCAGTCGAATAAGCGCTGCCCGAAAAGCGGTAGGCGATTCCGGCGCGACGCAATCCGTGATCCGGACAATTCCACGCCGCGGATTTCGGTTTATCGCATCCGTCGACCCCGACACCGTGCCGGCAACCAACCCTGGTTCGGCAGCCGCGACCGTCGCGCAGGGTATTCGCTTCTGCACGGCACCCGACGGGACCGACCTTCCCTATGCCGCAGCCGGCAGCGGCCCCACCCTCGTCAAAGTCGCGAACTGGCTGAACCATCTGGAACATGACTGGTCGAGCCCGATGTGGGGGCCACTTTTTCGAGAAGTCGCAAGCTACCGGAAATTACTCCGCTACGATTCGCGCGGCGTCGGTCTCTCCGACTGGAACGTCGAGAATATCGACTACGGTTCATTCATGCTGGATTTCGAGACAGTGATCGACACCGCGGAGGACGAACCGTTCGCGCTTCTGGGTATCTCGCAGGGGGCGGCCATCGCGGTTGATTACACGGCCCGCCACCCCGAACGCGTCACGCATTTGATCCTTTGGGGAGGATTTTCCCGCGGCCGGCGCATGCGGGGGAACGCGGAGAATATAGCCGAGAGCGAAGCGTTCCTGACACTGATGCGCCAAGGCTGGGGCCAGGAAACCTCACTCTTCAGGGACATGTTCGCGGCGCTCTACCTGCCCGATGCAACCGACGAACAAATCGGCTGGTGGTCTGACATGCAGCGCATCGCCACATCGGCCGAAAACGCTGTGCGCATGCGTGAGGCCATCGACAATATCGATGTGGGCGACCGGCTCGCACAGATCAGCGTACCGACATTGATCGTGCACTCGGAAGGCGATCTTGTCGCGCCGATTTCGGAAGCGCGCTACATGGCCGCGCGCATCCCGAACGCGCAGTTCGTCGTGCTCGACAGCACGAACCATATGGTGATGTCGCAGGAACCCGCCTGGCGTCGCGCGGTCGACGAGATCCGGGCATTTTTGGTCGATTGAGTGCCTGCCGCTCTCTAGCCCTTTGGCAGATACTCGAACAGCTCGTCGCGAAACCCGGCCAAGTTGCGTTCGACGACCGGGGCCACCGCGGCCACGAAGGCCGCGCGTTCGTCCGCGGTCAGGTCAATGAGCTCGTTCCCGGCGTCCAGCAACTTCGCGGCGATCTCCTCGTCGTCGCCCGCCGCGAAGCCGCGCTGGGCCGGCGTCGCCGTCGCCAGTCCGGCTTCCACCGCCGTGCGCACATCGGCCGGCCAGGCATCCCAGGTCGCCTTGTGGGCGAGCACGACACACGGTCCGAAGAAATGTCCCGAGCGTGTAATCCAGTGATGCTGTTCGTGGATCCCAAAATTGTAGGTGTTGGTAAGCGGATTTTCCTGGGCATCGACCGTCCCGTCGGCACACGCGCCCGGCAGTTCGGCCACGTCGAGGGGCACCGGCACGAAGCCCATGGCCGCGAAGCTCTCCTGCTGCAGCGCGCTGAACAGCGTGCGGATCTTGAGACCCTGGCAGTCGTCCGGCGTGCGGATTGGCCGGACGCCGTTCGAGAAATGCCGGAACCCGTTGTCCCACCAGGCCACAATACGGAAATCCGCCGCCTCGGCCATCTTGTCCATAATCAGGCGGCCCAGCGGGCCGTCGAGCATCGCATGGCCCTGGGCCCGGTCACGGATTAGGAAGGGCAGGTCGAACAGCGCGATCTCGGGCACCTTGTCGGCGAGGTAGCTCGACGAGAAATAGCAGAGCGTGGTCTCGCCGGTGGCGACCATATCCAGCAGATCGGCCGCCTTGCGGCCCTGTTCGGTGACGTTGAGCACATGCTCGAACGCGACCCGGTCAGCGAGCGCACCTGCCAGGCTCTCGGCGAAAACGCCGACGGCCCGGTTGTGGACCGAGCGCGGGCCCTGATAGCCCGAAAAACGGATGTCGAATTCAGCCATCGCGTCTACTCCCTCTTCTATTCGACCGGCGGCCAGATGCGTTTGCCCACCGTCGGCGAGCCCGGCGTGTGCATCGTGTAACGGATGACCCGGCCGGTCCATTCATTCTCGTCGAGTGCCAGGGCTTCATGGGGTTCCTCGAAATTCTCGAGCCGGGCCTGGAGCGAGGTGAACTCATACATCACCGAATACTTCGCCCAGCCGGCCAGCGAGACCATCACCCGCGCGGCGATGCAACCAGGCATCCGCGCCATGGCGGGCAGCCGATACTGGGCATACCACTGGCCCACATCATATTCGTCGGCCAGCGTCTTGGTGCGGAAGCTGCCCATCTGGATCGCCGGTCCCGGCGTGGTCCCCGCCGGGCGCAGGCCCATTTCCGGGCCATCGACGCGCGCGAAGGTGGAGAAGATGCACGGGCGTATGCCCTGGCGCAGATCAAGCATCTTGCGCGCCTCGCCGGTCAACGCGTTCTGTTCGTCGATCACGCTCGTCGGAGCCAGAAGCGTCCAGGGCTCCGCCGCGCCGGCCAGCATCAGGAACTGGGTGCCCGTGCCGACCCCTTCCATGCCTTCCGATTTCGGAAAATTGTCGCGGACTTTCTGCATGTCCGCGCCGCCGCCGTCATTCTCGTAATGCGCCACCCAGTTGAGGCCGGGCTTGCCCTGCAGGGCGGGGAGATAATCACTGTGCAGCCAGTCGAGATACTCGTCACGCCCCTCGTCCGGCAAGTCGTACCAGGTCGCCCAGATTCCGCGGTCCATCTTCCACTCCCCCTACATTCGTTTTGCGTGTTTTCGACACGTTTTCCTGTCCAGCCTTATAAACGAAACAGGTGGCGATCCGAAAGGACCGCCGCCCATTGTCGGTAGGTCGGAAAACGGAGTTAGCCGCTGGTCATGCTGTCGACCAGCGCCTTGTAGTCCTTGCTCTGCTGGGCGCGGAGCTTCTCATACTCATCACCCGACATGAGATTGGAATCCTCACCCAGGCGCTTGATCAGGCTCTTGTAGGTCGTGTCTTCCTGCAAGGCGACGAAGGCCTCACGGAGCTTTGCAAGCCGATCGGCCGGGACGCCACGCGGCGCCATGACGATGCGGTGCATCTCGCCGATTTCACCTGGGAAACCGAGCGAGGCGAATGTCGGCGGGCTGCCCAGCGTCGGCTCATCAAGCACGCAAGCCAGGGTGCGAACCTTGTCGCCCTGTCCCAGGATCGTCGACGGGAACTGGAAAGTGACGTCGGCATCACCCGCCAGCAACGCGCGCAGCGAAGGACCGCCGCCGCGATACGGCGTCATGTTGACCTGTACCTTGGCCCAGTTAAACAACTGCGCCGCCGGCACCATGGTGGCGCCCCACTGACCCGAATGGGACAGCTCGATCTTGCCGGGGTTGGACTTACCGAAGTCGAACAACGCCTGCAGGGACTTGAACTGGGAATCGGCCCGCACGATCGCGCACATGCGCGCCGAGTTGGTCCGCGCCACGGTCACGAAGTCTTCGGTCGGCTTATACGGCAGCTCTTTCACATGCTGCTGCAACTGGTCGAAGAAGTTGTGAGTGAACAGCAGGGTGTAACCGTCCGCTGGCGCGTTGGCCGCAGCGGCCGTGCCGGTCTGTCCGCTCGCACCCGGCACCAGCTTCACGATGACGGCCTGACCGAGATATTGCGGCAGGATCGATGTGAGCACGCGGGCGTTCAGATCATGCGAACCACCCGCACCGAGCGGCAGGATCATCGTGATCGGCTTGGCCGGATAATTGTCCTGCGCCATCGCGCTGCTGATACCCACACCGAGCATCAGGGCACCCAAGGCCACTGATTTTAGAAATGTTCTACGCATTTGATCCTCCCTTTAGGTCTGCGTATTCTTCATGGAACCGGGCCCGACGGTCTATCGGCATTGGCAAGAATTACCCGGGCACACACTCTTGTATAAGACTTTCTGCACGACAGCATTGCCCACGAGCCGTGTCAAGGAATCGCCCCTGCCAAGCTGTTATTCCTCGGGCGCCAACAAGCGCGCGGCGCGTTGGAGTTTGCTCGACCTCCGCCACAGGTACCAGGCGATGACCGGGGTCAGCAGCAGGATGACCAGAGTGATCGGACGCTCGAACACGATATAGCCGAACAGGTCACCGCGCGACAGGCTGAGGGTCTGCCCCACGGCCCGTTCGATCTCCGGTCCCAGAATGAAGGCCATCGCCAGCGGCGCGACGTCGAATTTGAATTTCCGCAGCACGTAACCGATCACACCGAATCCGGCGAGGATGTAGAGGTCGGTCGGGTTGTTGCGAACCGCGAACACACCGGCAAATGCGAACATGATGGTCAAAGGCATCAGGATCGCCTTGGGAATGCGCACCACGCGGGCGAAGGCCGGGATCGTCAGATAGCCGACGATGATAAACAAAACATTCGCCAGCAGCATCGCCAGCAGGATCGCGAAGACCTGGGGCCCCTGCTCGACCATCAGCTGCGGGCCCGGCCGCATGCCGACCGCAACGAAAGCGCCCAGCAGGATCGCGGTGATGTTGTCGCCGGGAATGCCGAAGGTGAGCATAGGGACGAGCGTTGGCCCGTTGACCGCGTTGTTTGCCGCCTCTGCCGCCGCGATCCCGTCCAGTTCTCCCTTGCCGTAACGTTCGGGATGCTTGGATGCGTTCTTCGCCGCCGCATAGCCGACGAAGGCCGCGACCACCTGCCCGACGCCGGGGATCATGCCGATGCTGGTGCCGATCACCGTCGAGCGCGCAATCGTGCGCCCGCTGGCCTTGAACTCGGCCCATTTCAGGCGCTCGCCCTCGAGCGCCTTGGCCCCGGCCTTGATATAGGTGGCCGCGCGCTTTTCGATCGACAGCAGCAACTCCGACAGCGCGAACAGACCGATCAGCATCGGCAACAGTCCGATGCCCGAGCGCAGCTCGAAGAAGCCGAAGTCGAAGCGGGCCAGCGCGCCGATAGGGTCCTGGCCGATCATGGCCACGAACAGGCCGATCGCCATCACCAGGACGCCCTTCACAAACGCGCCCGACCCGGTTGCCGAGATCACAATCAGGCTCAGGAACAGGACCGCGGCCAGCTCCGGCGGCCCGATGGCCAGTGCGATCAACGCAATCGGAACGATCGCAAGAATGGTGACCAGATCGCTGGTGAAATCGCCGGCGACGGACGAGAACAACGCCATCTCCAGCGCCTTGCGCCCCTTGCCCTGGCGGGTCAGCGCCGGGCCGTCAAAGGTCGTCGCGACGGCCGCACCGGTACCCGGCATGGAGACCAGGATTGCCGGGATACTCCCGCCATAGATCCCGCCCTTGTAAATGCCCAGCAGGAACGGGATCCCGAAGATCGGCGGCAGGAAAAACACGATGGGCAACAGGATCGCCATTGCCGTCAGGGTCGTCAGCCCCGGCAGTGCCCCGACGAACATGCCCAACAGAAGCCCGCCGATCATATAGAGCACCGTCAGCAGGAAGGTGTCGGGATTGAACAGAATCGCCGCACCCTGCGCCAGGGATCCGAATAACTCTTCCATAGCGGATTAACCCTCCGTCGCGGTTGAACGGGTGCGCGGCATCTCTAGAACCAGAGAAAATCTGGAAAAAACGGATTTTGCGGGAGGACCACTTTCAGCCATATCCGCAGGACATTGAAGAACAGAAGCGGCATGCCGGCGCTCACCAGCAACCCAAGCAGAAAACTGCGGTTGCCGTAGAAGGTCGAAAGGACCGCCAGCAAAATAAACGACGAGATCACGAAACCAAGCCACGGCATGAGAAACGCCATGACGACAAAGCCGCCGATCGTGAACAGCACGCTCATGATCGCCTCGCCATCGAGCGTCGCGATCCCGTTTTCCTCGCGCAGGGTCCGCGCCCGCAAGACAAGCCAGACCCCCGCGATCATGAAGAACACGGCGACCATACGCGGGAAGAAATCGGGATCCAGCCCTGACGGCTTTTGCCCGAACAGCAGACGCGGCCGCTCGACCTGGTCGGGTGTGATGACGAACAGCACCACGCCAAACACGATCGCACCCACGCCGAATGCCATGTTGAAGTTCATCCAGCCCGGCCGCGCCGTGCCGTCATTCACCTCCGTCATCCTGCATTCCCTTCGGCCGACTTGGCGGCCTCCCCCAAGGTCATCTCGGGATCGCCGTCGGCGATCAGTCCGTCACGGACCTTGGGCATTGTCAAATCGAGATTCGTGATCGGCAGCCCGTGGGTCGGCGCGACAACCTCGACACCCAACTCGTCCATCAGGGCTTCGAGCTTGTCCACGTAGATGTTCATATCGGTCGTCGTGGTCCAAAACAGGGCCCGCTCGGCAAACACGGCCAGCACGTCCTTGAGGTCGAGCGACGTCGCCTCCTCGGCGAGCAATCCGCAATGCCCATCTAGATGATAGTGGCTGTACGCAAAACCGTCGCCAGGGAACAGGCATTTTGCCCCGGTGTCAAAGCCCCACAGCGAGGTGCGCAGATCGCGGATCACCGGCTCGATCGCGACGAACTTGCGGCCACCCAGGTCGATCTCGTCGCCGACCTCCATGGGCACCAGACGGTCCGCATGCTGCGGGAACGCCAGATGGTAATCCGCGATGTCCCCATGCACCGTGATGTCGGGCCAGTTCTGGAACACCCGGCCGAGACCACCCGAATGGGGGGTCTCCTGATGGGTGATGAACAGATATCTGACCGGCGGGAGATCCCTGTCGAGCAGCTCGATCATCTGGCGTTCGATCTCGGGGAAATCCTTCGGGTGTCCGGTCTCGACCAGCATCGAGGCGTCGTCGCCGCACAACAGAAACGCCGCGTTGTAGGAATGGTAGGCCCGGCCCTGATACGCCTGCTCCAGGCAATCCCCCAGCCAGAACACGCCGGGTGCGATTTCGCGGGGAAGCGGATTCGGTTTCAGCATGATCACACTCCCTAACGTTCGAGTCCGCGCGGCACATAGGCGGGCGCGATATTCGTACGGTCGAGCTGGCTGAGGACATCGTCGAGCACCTCGAATTGCCTGTCGACATGGCGGCGGCCACTCATGATTCGACCGTAACCCGGCGCGATGGTTTCGATGTCGAAGCGATCATACACCTCGGCAACGGCCTTGCGGATCGGCGCCAGGTTCGCGCCCTCGATCCACCAGTAGCGCGTGTTCAGCAGGAAGGAGCGCACGAAGGGAAAATCGGTCGCGTCGTCCTCCTCGTTGCCGCCGAGCAACCACGGGCCGTCCTCCCGGTCACCCCACAGGTGACTGAACATGTCAGACGAGAACAGGGTCTTGGTCGCTTCGTCGTAAATCCAGATGGTGTTGATCAGCCGGATCGGCGCATTCATCACGTCAACGACACGACCCGGGCCGAGCTCCACACGCGGCCCGCCCTTGCCGCTGAGGCTGCCGATGATCGTCGTCTTGAGTACCGGGTTGCGTTCCTCGCCCCGCAGCGTGTCGAACTCGATCCAGTCCTCGATATCCGGCACAGGGGAATAGCATTCGATGACATTGAATCGCTTGGCGATCGCCACGGCGTTCGACACCGACATGAACTCGTTGAGCCGCAGCGGGAACACCGACAGCGGCGTGTCGGGACCGATCAGGCTGGCGAGCTGTTCGAGAATATCCTGCTCATTCACCGCATAGCCGGTGTCGAGCAGCAGCGCCCGGTCGCCCTCTTTCAGAAGATAACAATTGCCGACCGAGTAACCGCGCGCGCTCTGCGGATAGGCGCTGATACGCCCGTTCAGTTCGAAGGAGCTCTGGAGGGCATAGACCCTGCCGGCGCTGAGCTCCAATATGCCGCTATATGCGATGACGCCCCCCTGCTATCCGGCCCCCATACAGGCGGCTTATTCCGCAGCCAGCGGGTTCGACGTATCGTTGCGCGGCAGGGAGACCGGCTCGCCCCGCTCGGCCGACAAGTCGGCGGCGGTGTACACATCCATCACCTCGCGCGCCTCGGACGGCTTCACCATCACCGGACGGTCATAGACGATCGCCTCGATGAAATGGTCCGTCTCCGCCTTCATCGGGCCGGCGAAGACATGGTCGACGGGTTCACCGGGCATGGTCGACATCGGATACTGGATGCCATTCTTTACCGTGTTGAACTGCACCTCCTTATGGGTGTCGTCGATGGTCAGCGCACCTTCCGTGCCAATAACCTCGATCCAGCACTGGGAATAGTTCTTGTAACCCAGCGGCAGGATCCAGCCGGCGCCCACCGTGATGGTGGTGCCGTCATCCATGGTGACCATAATCCACTGATGGTCGGGCGTGTCGCTGTCGCGTGCGAACAGCTTGCCGGACTGCTGGGAATAGACCCGGACGGGCTTGCGCGGCCGCAGACACCAGAGCAGAAAATCGAGATCGTGGGTTGCCTCCATGGCGGCGGGGGACATCTTTGTGCGCCCGGTGATCTTGTCGCCCAGTTCGCGGGTGACGTTGCGGCTGACCAGACAGGTCACCGGCTCACCTGTCTATGCCTCCTTCAGTGCCTTGTGGACGTAGGCGAATTTCGGCTTGAAGCGCT
>JAQCFD010000277.1 GCA_027618305.1 Pseudomonadota bacterium | reverse complement strand
ATCGGCCCAGAACAGGATCGCGGCGACCGCAAGATAGGCGATCGTGATCGTCGGCGAAATGCCGAGCCCGTTGCCGACACCCACGGCGGGGCCGTGGATAAACCCGAAATAGGTCAGCACGGCAGCGCTGAACGCGAATGCAGCTGCGGGCTTGTAGTTGCGGTCGATGATGAAGACCGCCATGGCGCCGAAAATAAGCCCGACGAGGATAGCACCGCTGCCGAGGACCTCGAGGCCCCGGTACAGCACACCCTGATTGGCCAATTTGTCCAGGCCAACGGCCCCGGCGTTCGTGCCGGCCGCACCGAGTGCGCCATCGATCAGGACTTTGCCCCATGCCGCGAGATTGGGAATGAGCGCAAAGATGATCGCCGGTGCGTGTTTGGACGGCGTTGCCTGGAACGCCTGGGCACCGATCAGCATGCCGATGTAGAGCAGGATCGGGATGATCGCGACCTGCGGGATAACCGCAAGCAATAGCCCGACGACCCCGAGCCATGTCACGACGAGCACGAAGATGCCCGTCACGGCCGAATAACCGATGCGGCCACCCATCTCCTTCCAACCGGGATGTCCGATATAGACGGCGTTGGCAAACGGGCTGCCAAACAACGTGCCGACCAGGCTGATGATGCCCTCGGCACCGATCACCTGCTTCTCGCTGTACTCGTCGCCGGCGACGGCGGCGCTTTCGACATTGTCCATCGCCTCGATGAAGTCATAGACGCCGAACGGGATCGCGGTCACCAGGATGAAGGCCCAATACTGATTGAGGCCGTCAAAGACCTGACCGAATGAGATTGCCGGCAGGGCAAACCCGATTGCGGAGATGGACTGGCTGACGCTGTCCACGCTCATCAATCCGATTCCCAGATCGAACCAGGTGCTGAGCCAGGCGAGGGCGGTGCCCACGCCGATGGCGATCAGGCCGGCGGGGACCTTGCCCGGGTACCGGACGCCGCCAAACCAGCCGGCGAGGATGATGGCCAACGAAACGAGACCGATCACAGGGCTCTGGAAGATTTCCATCGCCGGCTTCATCGAGATGAAGGTGATCGAGATGCCGGCCAGCGTTCCCAAAAGGGCCGCACGTGGCGTCAGGCGCCGGACATGGGGCGCGACGAACGCGCCGATGAACAGCACGATTCCTTCGATGAATACCCAGGCGAGGCCCGCCTGCCAGGCCAGCATGGGATCGCCGGTCTGAATCTTGATGGGCAGCATGATCGCCAGGACGACGAAAAACATGTGCGGGACGCTAGGGCCCGAGGGCAGGGCGGCAACATCGCTGCGGCCGCTCTTGTCGGCCAGTTTCCGGGCCAGATAGGCGTAGAACATGTTGCCGAGAAAGATCATCAGTCCGACAGCCGGCAGGATGCGGCCGAAAATGACCTCGTCGGGCAGCTGGATGACGAATTTCAGAAGGCCCGTGAGGACCAGAAGGTTGACCAGGACGTTCGTGCCGAGGCCAAACAACGCGTTCCAGTCTCCCGGAACCCACCATGAAGCTTTCGATGTACCCATTCTGAATTTCCCCCTATCGAATGTGTTTAATCCGAAACGCCCTTTTGTCCTTAATACTCGTCTTGTAAGTTATCCCAATGCCCGCACGGCGCGCGCGGAATCACTTACCCATCCGAAGATTCCGCCCTGGGCCTTGATCATTTCCAGTCCGACACGCTGAAATTCCGGGAAATAGGATCCCACGCAATCGGCGAGCACAACGCACTCATAGCCCCGATCATTTGCCTGGCGAACGGTCGTATGGACGCAGACCTCGGTCGTCACACCGCACACGATCAACGTCGCAATGCCGCGGTTCTTGAGGATCAGGTCCAGATCGGTTTCATAGAATGCGCCCTTGCCGGGCTTGTCGATGACGGGTTCGTCGTCGGCCGGCGCGAGTTCGGGAATGATGTCGTGTCCCGGTTCGCCGCGAACCAGTATGCGCCCCATGGGCCCCGGATCGCCGATGCCCACCGCGAGGCCGCCGCGTGCGAGCTTGCTCGGCGGGGCGTCCGTCAGGTCGGGACGATGGCCTTCGCGTGTGTGAAGGACCGTCAATCCGGCAGCACGTGCGGCCTGAAGGACGCGCATGCAGGGTTCGATGGTGGTGCGAAGGAGCGAGACATCATTGCCCAGCATCTCCCCGAAACCGCCGGGCTCAAGGAAATCGCGCTGCATGTCGATGATCAGCAGGGCCGTTGCCGTCGGCTCAAACGGCAGCGCATAGGGTTCTGCATCAAAAACACGACTTCTGGTCACCAATTTGGTCCCCTTTGACCTCGCCTAGCCTTTATAACGGATGACGGAAAGCCGCACGCAGGTTGATCGCGGCAAAAACGCTACACCGCACCGATCCGCGTTGGGAAGGCCGGGCGTGGCCAGGTGAAAAACTTGTTGAATCTGTCGGCGTCATTTTGTTCGACAAAAAACTCAGAAATGTAAGTTACTGGACTGATAAGCATGAATATTAATTCCCTTCGCGAGCAGTATCTCCAATCCGCGCACAACGTGGACAAAGTGATCCGTGAAATCCTCGCGCGGTTAAAAGAAGCCGATGACGGGAACATCTGGATTGCGCGCGTCCCCGACGAACAGGTGCTCGCGGACGCCATGCGGCTCGCCGCACTGAATCCGGCGGATTTGCCGCTCTTCGGTATCCCATTCGCCGTGAAAGACAATATCGACGTTGCGGGGATGCCGACGACGGCGGGCTGTCCCGAATTTGCCTACACACCCGACACATCCGCGCCGGTTGTCGACCGGCTGATAGCCGCCGGCGCCATTCTGATCGGTAAAACCAATCTGGATCAGTTCGCGGCGGGACTGGTCGGTACGCGGTCGCCCTATGGGGCCTGCAGCAACGCGTTTGATTCCGCCTATGTCTCCGGCGGGTCGAGTTCGGGTTCCGCCGTCTCGGTGGCGCGGGGGCTGGTGAGTTTCTCTCTCGGCACCGACACGGCCGGCTCCGGCCGGGTCCCGGCAGCATTCAACAACATCGTCGGCCTCAAGCCCTCGCGCGGGTTGTTGAGCGCACGGGGCGTGGTGCCGGCGTGCCGCACGCTCGATTGCATATCGATTTTCGCCAATTGTGCCGCGGATGCACAAGCCGTTCTCGACGTTGCCGCGGGTTTCGATGTGGATGACGCCTATTCGCGCGACGAGACGACAGCCTCACGCGGTGCGCCCATCTCGCCGGCCGGCGCACGAATTGGCGTTCCGAAGGCGGAAAATCTGGCCTTCTTTGGGGATAGCAGTGCGGAGGAGTTGTTTCAGGATGCTGTCGTGCGCGCCGAAGGCCTGGGGGCGCATATCGTCGAGGTCGACCTCGCGCCGTTCCTCGAAGCCGCACGGCTGCTTTACGAAGGTCCATGGATTGCCGAGCGCTATGTGGGTATCCGTGAGTTTTTCGATGCTCATCCCGACGCCGTACACCCGGTGACCCGCGAGATTGTTGGGGGCGGAGCCAAACCCAGTGCCGCAGAGGCGTTTGCCGCGGAATACCGGATGCAGGCGTTGCGGCGCGCCGTCGAGCCTGTCTGGCAGGATATCGATGTGTTGATGACGCCGACGGCGGGGACCATTTACACGATCGCGGAGCTTGAGGCGGACCCGATCCAACTCAATTCGAACCTCGGCTACTACACCAACTATATGAATCTGCTGGATTTGTGCGGCACCGCCGTACCGGCGGGGGTCCTGGAGAACGGTCTTCCGTTCGGCGTCACATTCGTCGCGCCGGCCTTTCGCGACCGGGCGATTTTGCCCCTGGCCGATGCGATGCACCGCGCCGGCGGAACCGGGATGGGCGCCGGCCGTGCGGCCGTGCCTGAGGGTGGACCCGACGCCAGTGATTTTGGTGACGACATGATGCTCCTGGTGGCGTGCGGGGCGCACATGGCGG
>JAQCFD010000276.1 GCA_027618305.1 Pseudomonadota bacterium | reverse complement strand
CGGCGATGCCGACCACGATGATGATGGGGGCGATGATCTTGTCCCCGGCGACGGTGCGGGCCGTCGACAGGATGTCCGACAAGCCCTTGATGGCGCGCCGGCTCGTCGCGGCTACGGCGTCGGCACCGGTGCGGAAGGCGGGCCCGTAGGGCGCGCGGACCAGCCAGAGTGTAAGCGGCAAATAGATCAGAATGTTAATGAAGATGCCCCAGACCGGCCCGACCAGGAGCAGCAGGCCGCCGCCGACAGCCGGGCCAAGCACGATGCCCAGGGTGCGCGACGTGGCCATCAGGCGTACGCCCGACTGGAGCTGCTCGCGCCCGACGATGTCGTGGATCAGGAGCTGCGAGGCCGGCGCCCAGATGGCGCCCGCCAGCCCGTGCACGATGAGCAGGATCACCGCGTGCCACATCTGCAGCGTGTCGGTCATGAACAACAGGCCCCAGGCGGCCGAGACCGCCATGAAGAGCAGCATCCCGGCCTGAATCACCCGGCGCGGGTCGAACCGGTCGGCGAGCGCCCCGGCGTGGACCGAAAACAGCAGGAAGGGCAGCCAGTGGGCGACCACGGCGAAGCCGCCGAGGGTCGGCGAATGGAACTTTTCCCAGATGATCAGGTAGCTGATCACATGCTCGACCGCGTCGGCGTTCATCGCGAGCGCCGTGCCGATCAGATAGGCCCGCGCGCCGGGATGGCGCAGGGCGGCGAAGGAACGCGGGGCAGGCTGATCGGTCATGGATGTACGTGTTTTGCCATGGGTGTATTGCGGGGTGTGTTGACCATTGCGCTCGGCTGTCTTACCCCGCAGGGTACTGCCATTCAGGGGAGAACAGGAACCATGTCAGACAAATCTGCACAAGGCGAAAACAAAGCACGATCCGGCCCGCTGGTGGGGCTCAAGGTTGTGGAACTGGCCGGCATCGGCCCCGGCCCTTTCGCCGCCATGCTGCTCGCGGATCTGGGCGCCGACGTCATCAAGATCGACCGGCCGGCAGATGCGGGCCTCGGCGTGCCGCGGGGCGCGGAGTTTGATCTGGCGACCCGGTCCCGGCCCTCGGTGGCGGTGGACTTGAAGAATCCCGACGGCGTCGAGACGGTGCTGCGTCTGGTCGAGAGCGCCGACGTGCTGATCGAGCCCTATCGCCCGGGCGTGACCGAGAAACTCGGCCTCGGGCCCGACGACTGCATGGCCCGCAACCCCAAGCTGATCTATGCGCGGATGACCGGCTTCGGCGGCACGGGCACGTTGGCCAAGGCAGCCGGCCACGACATCAACTACATCTCGCTTTCCGGTGCGCTGCACGCGATCGGCGGCAAGGACAAGCCGGTACCGCCGCTGAACCTGATTGGCGATTACGGCGGCGGCGCGCTGTATCTGGCTTTCGGCGTCATGGCGGCGGTCTATGAGGCGCGCAACAGCGGCCAGGGCCAGGTGGTCGATGTGGGCATGGTCGACGGTGCCGCGAGCCTGATGATCCCGGTGATCGGGCTGCACGCGTCGGGCTATTTCACCGATGAGCGCGCGTCGAACATCCTCGATGGCGGCGCGCCTTTCTACGACGCGTATGAGACCGCCGACGGGAAGTTCGTCTCCATCGGCTCGATCGAGAAGAAATTCTACACGCTACTGCTCGACAAGCTCGGCCTCGCCGACGCGGATTTACCCGACCAGATGGACCGGGAGCGCTGGCCCGAACTCAAGGCGCGGTTCGCCGAGGTGATCGCCGCGAAAACCCGCGACGAGTGGGTCGAGATCATGGAGGGCACGGACGTATGTTTCGCGCCGGTCCTGTCCATGACCGAGGCCCACACCCATCCCCACAATCAGGCGCGGGGCAACTTCGTCGAGGTCGCCGGGATCACCCAGCCGGGCCCGGCACCGCAATTCTCGCGCACCCCGGGACGCATTCATTCGCCACCGTCGGTGCCGGGTGAGCATACCGAGGAAGCGCTCGCCGCCTGGGGCCTGCCGGCGGATGACATCGCGGCGCTGAAGGCCGCGGGTGCGATCGGGCGGAAAGAGGGTTAGGACAACATGGTTTCTGGTTCGTCGTGCGACTCCCCCCAATCGTCATGGCCGGACTTGATCCGGCCATCCACGTCGGTGTGCCACGCTCTGACGGTCGAGAACTGGATGGACGTGGATACCCGCAACAAGTGCGGGCATGACGGCGTGAACAGCGAAAGATAGCGAAACCATGCCCACACAAATCCCCTACAACCGCGAGCTCGACTTCGAATATGGCCGGGTGGACGAACTCACGCCGCTTTTGCGCCGGGTGATCGCCAACAACCCGTCAGCCTTCACCTTTCATGGCACCGGCACCTACATCGTCGGCCATGGCCAGGTGGCGATCGTCGATCCGGGCCCGGACCTAGCGGAGCATGTGGATGCGCTGCTCGACGCGATCCGGGGCGAGACGGTGAGCCACATCCTGGTCACCCACACCCACAACGACCACTCGCCCGCCGTGAAGGCGGTGCAGGCGGCCACGGGCGCGCCGACCTACGCCTACGGGCCCCACGGAACCCGGCCCGAGGACGGCGCCAGCGAGGGCGGTGCGGATTATGACTTCGCCCCCGATCATCTGGTCGGCGACGGCGATATCGTCACCGGCAAGGGCTGGTCGGTCGAGGCGGTGCACACGCCCGGCCACTGCTCGAACCATCTGTGCTTCGCCCTGCGGGAGGAATCGACGCTCCTGTGCGGCGACCATGTGATGGGCTGGTCGACGTCCATCGTTTCGCCGCCCGACGGGGACATGGCGGCCTATATGGTGTCGCTCGAGAAGGTGGGGCGGCACGCGGCGGCGCGCTACTTCCCGACCCACGGCGCGCCAATCGACGACCCCAAACCATATGTGAAAGCGTTGCTGGCCCACCGCCACGAGCGCGAAGA
This sequence comes from Pseudomonadota bacterium, assembly GCA_027618305.1. Lineage (GTDB taxonomy): Bacteria > Pseudomonadota > Alphaproteobacteria > UBA6615 > UBA6615 > UBA8079. The sequence continues at coordinate 1,022 of JAQCFD010000276.1, read as the reverse complement.
CCAGATCATGGCCGAGCTCGCATCGGGCCCCGCGACCATCGAAGAGATGGTGCCGCGCATGTATGCCGACGTGGACCCGAAGCTCTATCCCGCCGCTGCGCGTTCCGTGCTGGCGCATCTGCTCCATATGGTGGAGACGGGGCGGGTGCGGGCGGACGGAGATGTGTATCGGTTGGGTGGTGACTGAACTTACCGTCGGTTGTGCGTCGTCGGCGTTTAATCTAGAGAGGCGACCAGTAGGGATCGTTCAGAAACCCGTAGTCCGTTTCAGGGAGGTAGCTCCCACTGAGAAGGCTGAGGCTCCCGCTTTCTTGAGCGAGCATCACCAACCACTCGTTTGTAGTGAGCGGTCCATACTCTTTGAAACTGCAAAAACGCACAGTCTTTGGAGTACCCGGTTTCGGTCTTTCCACGCTCATTGTCGTTTTGCAAACGAAGCCAAGGTTCTCCAACCGTGTGATTACCGTGAGATAATCTTCGGCCAATGAAATTCGTTCATTGAGAAAAATCGAGAATTCCTCACTATCTTTCGGGAGATAATCTGGCGCCCGGTTTTCGTAGTACTGCCAAGTCGACAACAGCGCCCAAAGAAGAACGACGATGAATATCGGCAGGACCACTGATATTGCGACAGATTTAACTCTTCTCATCATTGCCGTCGCGCGTCCCTACTCCGGCGTGATGTAGTACTGGCCGCGCAAGAAACGTGACAGCGGGACCGGGCGTTCCGGATCGGGCGCGGGCGGGTTCGTGATGTGGCGCTCGGCCTCGGCCATGGCGATGCGGGTGATGCCGGCCACGTCGAGCAGGCGGGACTCGTCGAACGTCCGAAATGCCAGATCGAGCAGTTCGCCGTCGCCCGCGAGCTTGCCCGTCGCGTGTGTCGCATCGACCAGGAAGAAACGCGCGTCGAAGCGGCGCGTGCGGCCCGGCGGGGTGATGGCCCGGAAGAAATAGTCGAGCTCCTGCAAATCCGGCCGCAGCACGCCGTCCTCGGCCTCGCCGATTAGCAGGCCGGTTTC
>JAQCFD010000275.1 GCA_027618305.1 Pseudomonadota bacterium | reverse complement strand
GGTCGAAAACCCGCCGGTCGCGATGGTCGTCATCGCGTGGGCGATGGCATCGAAGCCGGGCATGCCGGCGAGCCAGTAGCCCAGCGCGCAGACCACGGTCAGGCCCAGATAAATCGAGCCGATGGCGGTTGATGTCTGCGCCGCGCGCGGCAGGACCTTCTCCGACGTGTCGGAGCTTTCGAGGCGGAATATCTGCATGCCGCCGACCTGCAGCATCGGCAGAACGGCGATCGCCATGACGATGATACCAATCCCGCCGAGCCACTGGAGCAGAGCACGCCAGAGCAGAATGCCCGGTGGGGCGGCGTCGAGCCCGATGATCACCGTTGAGCCGGTCGTCGTGATTCCGGACATGGCTTCGAAGAACGCGTCGGCGAAGCTCAGATTCAGTGCCGCAAATGCAAACGGCAATGCCGCGAACACGGTCAGCCCGAGCCAGCTCACGGTGGTCAGGACGAAGGCCTCACGGATGCCGATCTTCATGTCGCCACCGCGCATGGTGAGGATCAGCGAGACCCCGATAAACAGCGTCAGTCCCGCGGACGCGAGAAAGACCTGCCAGTCGTCGTTACCACTGGCGGCATCGACCAACGCCGGCAGGAACATGGCGATGGACAAGGTGGTGAGCAGAATGCCCAGAATGAAAAGAATGGGTCGGAAATCTAGCACGTGGATCTCTCGTGGCCCGGTGGGTGCCCGTGTTTTGAAAGCAGCGCCGGGCTGGTGTGCGGCGGATGATTGGTGAAAACCGCTGGTCTGTCCAGCAGCGGAATCAGATCAGGATGATGCGCCGGGTGAGATGTTTCCGATGAACGACAGGAACTCGCGCCGCGTATCGGAGGATTCGCGGAACGCCCCGAGCATCCGGCTGGTCACCATGACCACGCCCGGTTTGTGGACGCCGCGGGTCGTCATGCACTGATGTTCCGCCTCGATCACGACTGCGACCCCCTTCGGGCGCAGCACATCGTCGATGCAGTTGGCGATCTGGGCGGTCAGTTTTTCCTGAATTTGCAGGCGTTTGGCATAGGCTTCCGCAACCCGCGCCAGTTTGCTGATGCCGACGACCCGGCTTTCCGGGAGATAGCCGATATGAATCTTGCCGAGGATCGGGGCCAGGTGGTGCTCGCAATAGGATTCGAGGCGGATGTCGCGCAATACGACCATCTCGTCATAGCCCTCCACTTCCTCGAACGTCCGTTCCAGATATTCGAGCGGATCCTCGCGATAGCCGGCGAAGAATTCCTCAAACGCCCGCGCCACACGGGCCGGCGTGTCGACCAGCCCTTCGCGTGACGGGTCATCGCCCGCCCAGCGCAAAAGCGTGCGGACGGCGTCTTCGGCCTGGGCGCGATCTGGCGCTGGCATGGCGTTCTCCGGCTTGTCGTCTGACATGGTCTCTTCCGAAATATCCGGCCGCATCGGCGGCGGGTGCCGCAATCAATTGGGCCGCACGACCTGGTGCGGGCTGTCGAGCGAGAACGCCGGAATATTGATCTCGATGAGGCCGCCGTCATCGGTCTGCATCTGATAGGAGCCTACCATGATTCCCGACGGCGTGGCGAGCGGTGTGCCGCTTGTGTATTCGAACGTCTCACCCGGCTCCAGAACCGGTTGTTCGCCGACAACCCCGGACCCGCGGACTTCCTGAACCAGCCCGTTGGCGTCGGTGATGTGCCAGTAGCGCGAGCGCAGTTGCACGGTTTCGGGCCCGCAATTCTCGATCCGCACCTGATAGGCCCACACGAAATGGTTCTCGTCGGGCTCTGACTGGTCCTCGAGAAAAATGGGGGTCACGGTGACCGAAATGTCCTTGGTCGTCTGATTGTACATCTGGTCGTAGATTTGTTCGTACATCTGTTTATGCCTGAATCCGGTGTTTCACCGCAGCTTTATGCGTTTAGGCGTTAATTTCCGGGCGATTTGGCTACATGACGACACAAATGTCCACCCTGTCAGCCTGTAACATTGTTGCCACCAGAGCATCGGTCTTGGTTGCGCCGCCGGGGGTCGTTGACTATAGAGTCGGCCTCGCAATGCGGGTGTAGTTCAATGGTAGAACGGCAGCTTCCCAAGCTGCATACGAGGGTTCGATTCCCTTCACCCGCTCCATTTGCCCATTTGTGCGCAATCGCCGCATCGTCGACGATATCGCAGGCGGCAACGCGTAGCGGGATCCGGCGATGGAAAACCAGATAATCGCGATCGCGGGTGGCGGAATCGGCGGCTTGTCGGCGGCGCTGGGTCTGTCCGCCAAGGGCTTCGACGTCGTCGTGCTGGAGAAGGCGTCGGAACTCGGTGAAATCGGGGCAGGTATTCAGCTCGGGCCGAACGCATTCCACGCTCTCGACTATTTTGGCGTCGGCGTCGCCGCGCGCGAGAAGGCCGTTTTCATCGACATGCTGCGCCTGATGGATGCGGTCAGCGGCGAAGAAATCATCCACATACCCCTCGACGCACCCTTCCGGGAACGATTCGGAAATCCCTATGCGGTGATTCACCGGGCCGACCTGCACGGCGTTTTGCTGCACGCGTGTCGGGACCGCGCGAACGTCGATCTCCGGGTCAACTGCGAAGTCGAGGGCTATGCCCATGACGCCGCCGGCGTGTCGGTGCGGCTGGCCGGCGGTGAACGGTTCGCGGCCGACGCGCTGATTGGCGCGGACGGGCTTTGGTCGAATTTGCGCGGCAGCGTGGTGGGGGATGGGGCGCCGCGCGTGTCGGGGCATTCGACCTACCGGTCGGTGATCCCCTTTGCGCAGATGCCCGAGGCGTTGCGCTGGAATGCCGCCACGCTCTGGGCCGGGCCCAAATGCCACATCGTCCATTACCCGCTATCCGACTGGAAATATTTCAATCTCGTCGTCACCTATCACAATGATGCGCCCGAACCGGTTGCCGGCAAGCCGGTGTCGAAGGACGAGGTGCGCAAGGGGTTCGCCCATATCCATGAGAGTGCGCGAATGATCATCGAGATCGGAAATGACTGGCGGCTCTGGGTGCTGTGCGACCGCGATCCGGTTGAAAACTGGGTCGATGGCCAGGTCGCCCTGCTTGGGGACGCCGCCCATCCGATGATGCAGTATTATGCGCAAGGGGCCTGTATGGCGATGGAGGATGCCGTCTGTTTGGCGCAATCACTCGACACCCACCGCTCGGACTTTCATGCGGGCCTCATCGCCTATCAGAACCAACGTCTGGTGCGCACCGCACGCGTCCAGATCGGGTCACGGGTAATCGGCGATCTGATCTATCACCCCGCGGGCATGCAGGCCCGGGTGCGCAACGAGATCCTGCGCGGCATGAGCACCGAAGATTGTTACGACCGCCTGACCTGGCTGTATGGCAGTACCGGATTGACCGGGGCCGGGACGGCATCCTGACTCTCGGGTCGCGGGGCCGGCGGCACCCATGCCATACTGGGTTCACCGATTAACAAAAGGACATGGAGATCACGATGAAAACTATCGAGATATCCCCCAAAGAGATGCAAAGCCGTGTGGCTCGATTTCGGGAGCTGAAGCCGCTCCATGCGGCCGAGAGCCTCGACATCCCGCAGGAAGCCAAGGACGTGATTTATGCGCGCGAGCTGCTGTCGGTGATCGGCCTTGGCGGTACGGAAGACACGCCGGTCAATCAGGGCGCGCCGATCCAGGGTTCCGGCGGTATCACCATGACCCATGCCGTGTGTCCGCCTGGTACCGGGCCGGAGTTGCACAACCATCAACAAACCTACGAGACCTTTACCGTTCTGCGGGGCCGTTTCGAGGTGACCTGGAACGATGATGGCGGACAGCGGATCGAACTCGACGAGTTTGACACGATCTCGGTGCCGCCGGGTGTGTGCCGGGCATTTCGCAACATCGGCGACGACGAGGGCATCCTGCAGGTGGTGATAAGTGGCGGCGTTCACGACATGACGGA
>JAQCFD010000274.1 GCA_027618305.1 Pseudomonadota bacterium | reverse complement strand
CGAACACGAACCAGAGCAGCGCGGGCACGGCTGTCCATTCGAACAGCACCAGACACTGGACCAAGATGAACAGGCCCATGCCGGCCGCCGCCGTCACCAGCGGCGGAATGTTCCGCCGGGCCAGCCGTTCGGCGGCGAACCCGATCACCAGATTGCCGATAACGAAGCCGCCTGCCCCAGCCAGCAGGGTGAAGCTGACCGCGCGGGAATCCAGACCCGCGATATCCCGCAACCAGGGTCCGGCCCAAAGGGTCTGGATGGCCAGGAAACCACCCTGGGACAGCGCCGCGAGCGGTGCCACGCGCCAGAACACCCCGCTGCGATAGATGGAGAACATGCCGCGAATGCGCGACGCCATGGGCTCGCCGGCGCCCGCGCGGCTGCGCTCGGGCGCGACGAACCAGATCGTCACCGCGACGGCGAAGGTGGCCAGCGCCAGTGCGACGAACCCATAACGCCAGCCGACCGCCGATACGAGCGCCTCGGTCGGCGCGGTCGCCACCATCGCACCCAGCCCGCCGAAGGCGACGACCAGGCCGTTCATCAGAGGCAGCTTGTCGCCGGGGAACCATTCACTCATGGCCTTGAAGGCGCCCATCAGGCAGGCCGCCACGCCGAGACCGATCAGAGCACGCCCCAGAACGAGGCTCCAGAGCCCCTCGCCGATGGAAAACAGGAACGCGCCAATGGCCGCGATCATCAGCAAGACCGTCACCACCCGGCGCGGTCCGTGGCTATCCAGGTAGATACCGACCGGAATCTGGGCCGACGCGAAGGCGATGAAATAGGCGCTGGTCAGCATGCCGAGCTGGCCCGGCGAGAGCGACATCTCGAGCGCCAGATCGGGCCCGATCACCGCGTTCACGGTACGGTAGAGATAAGAGAAGAAATAACCGAGCGCGAACGGCAGGAAGATCAGCGCGAACAGACGAGCTGTGGGCGGCCGGTCTTCCGCCTGATCGAGACCATTGGGCATCAAAACGCCATCGACTAGCGGCCGCGAAACTTCGGCTTTTCGCGATTCTTGAACGCGTTGTAGCCGGCCAGATAGTCCTCACTGTCCGCATAATCGAACTGCGCCTCAAGCTCGGCACGGCTCAACGGGCGCGGATCGGCAAGCCGCGCCAGGGCCGCCCGGTGATAGCGGTGCGACAGGGGCGCCCCGTCAGCGATCCGGCGCGCGGCCTTCATCACGTCTTCTTCGAGCTCGGCATCGGGCACGACCCGGGTCAGCAGGTTCTTCGACAGCGCCTCGGCGGCCGTGATCGCGCGGCCCTCCAGGAGGATCTCGGCCGCAACGGCCCGGCCGCCGGCGTCGACCAGATACTGAACAAGATGGTAGCCGAGGAAGAGCCCGATATTCTTTGCCGGCACGCCGAACCGACCGGACTCGCCCGAGATCCGCAGGTCCGCCGCCAGCGCCAGCTCGAAACCGCCACCGATGCAGAAACCGTGGATCATGGCGATCACCGGGTGGCGGGAATTCCGCACCCCGAGGAAGGCCCGGTCGGTGGCCGCCTCATAGGCCTTCACCTTCTTCCGGTCGGACCGCTCGGCCTCGAAATTGGTGATGTCCGCGCCGGCGCAAAAGGCCTCGTCGCCCGCACCGCGAAGCACGATGCAACGCACATCGTCATCCGCGCCCAGCGCATCGATCGTATCGCCGACGGCGATCCAGTCTTCCCGGCGCAGCGCGTTGCGCTTCTCGGTGCGATGCAGGGAGACGATGGCGATGTCGTCGCGGCGCTCGACCTGAACGGTATCGGACATGAGGTTCTCGCTTCTGAGGGGGCTGCCTATCAAATGGGCAGCCAGTATCGCCCAAATCAGATCAGGTTGCGAGACGTGTTGGGTGGATGCCGTCCCCCCTCGTCATGCGCGGACTTGATCCGCGCATCCCTGGGACAACCTCATGCTGAGCTTGTCGAAGCACGAGGTCGTTGGAGTGTCACCCCAATCGTCATACGCGGACTTGATCCGCGTATCTCCGGCACAACGAGACAAGATACCCGGGTCAAGCCCGGGTATGACAAAGTTGGCAGGAAAAGATGGGCCGGGGTGGATTACCGAATCAGGCGCGAACCGGGGTTCTTGTGAGACTGGAGTTTTTCGTCGGAGAACCAGGTCAGCGTGTCCTCGATCGTCTTGCGTTCCACATCCCGGGTGATGAACACGATCCGCGTGCGCCGGTCGTCCGACGGCCAGGCGTCGAGCACGGCGGGCGGGTGGAACACATGCTGGACCCCGTGGATGACCACGGGCCGGTCCATCTCGGCCACGTTGACGATGCCCTTGATGCGCAACAGATCGGGGCCCTTGAGCATCATGATGGTGTCGAACCATTGCTCCAGCGCATCCAGGCGCAGGGGCTCGTCATAGGTCACGCAGAAGGAGGTGATGTGATCGTCATGGCGATTCACATCATGACCGTGACCATGATCGTGTCCGTGGTCATGGTTGCCACCGCTCTCGGCGCCATAGGCCTCGTCGCGCAGCCAGCCTTCGACATCCGGGGTCTTGGTCTTCGGATCATACAGCCCGGCGTTGAACAGCATGGCCGGGTCCACGTCGCCGTCCAGCACCGTAATCCGGGGCGCAGCGGGATTGACCGCGGCAAGCCGCGATTCCAGCACCGCCAGCGACGCCGCGTCGGCGAGATCGGTCTTGGTCAGCAGCAGCCGGTCGGCGACCGCCACCTGCTTCACAGATTCGAACTGCTTGTCCAGCGTGTCGGCGCCGTTCGCGGCATCGACGGTGGTGATCACCCCGTCGAGGCGGAAATAATTGGTCACCAGCTGATCCGACATCAGCGTGTGCAGGATCGGCGCGGGATCGGCGAGCCCCGTGGTCTCGATCAACACCCGGTCGAAGGACGGCACATCCTCGCGCAGGCGCAGCATCATCATGTCGCGGAGCGTGTTCACCAGGTCGCCGCGCACGGTGCAGCACAGGCAACCGCTGTTGAGCAGCACCATGTCCTCGGCGCCCGCCACCATGAGCTCGTGATCGAGCCCAACCTCGCCGAATTCGTTGACGATGACCGCGGCCTTGTCCATGCGCGGGTCGTGCAGCACATGGTTCAGGACCGTCGTCTTGCCGCTGCCGAGAAAGCCCGTCAGCAGGGACACAGGGATCAGTTCATCGGGTTTTTCGAGTGTCGTATCGTTCATGTGCGTTCCATTTAACAAACCACCCGCTTGACATTCTGCGGGCGCAAACCGTTATAACACGCGCGAAACCGGGCGCGGCAATACGCGCCCCCTACCGAAAGTGGTCCGATGTCAGATAGTCCCATGTTTGCCCAGCGCCAGACCATCGAACAGGTCGAGGAAGGCCATGAGCTGGCCCCGAAGTTCGACGCCGACGGCCTGATGCCCGTCGTCACCACCGACGCGGACAGCGGCGAGGTGCTGATGCACGGCTATATGAACGCCGAGGCGCTGACCAAGACGATCGAGACCGGCGAGGCCCATTACTGGTCCCGCTCGCGCGAAGTGCTCTGGCACAAGGGTGCGACCTCCGGCCTGGTCCAGAAGGTCAAGGAAATCCGCATCGACGACGATCAGGACGCCGTCTGGCTGCGGGTCGACGTCCAGGGCGGCGCCAGCTGCCATGTCGGCTACCGCTCCTGCTTCTTCCGCTCGGTGCCGGTCGGTGCCGCTGCCGATGCGCCGGTTGCGCTCAATTTCGAGGAAACGGAAAAAGTCTTCGACCCGGTCGAGGTCTACGGCGATGCGCCGAACCCGACGAAGCTTTAGGACATCGGGATACCCGGCGGGTTTGAAACCCGCCCCTACGGAGAACGCTGATTGACGGAAAAGGTCTTCGACCCGGTCGAGGTCTACGGCGACGCGCCGAACCCGACGAAGCTTTAGGACATCGGGATACCGGGCGGGTTTGAAACCCGCCCCTACGGAGAACGCTGATTGACTGTAGGGGC
>JAQCFD010000273.1 GCA_027618305.1 Pseudomonadota bacterium | reverse complement strand
GGGCGTGGGTGATGAGCATCCCCGCGAGCCTGTCACGGCGGTCTTCGATAAATTTGGGATCGGCCGTCATCACATCCACGCCGGGATATGAGGGGTCGCCGAAGGTCACCCCGCAATCGACAATCATCCAGGCGCCGTCATGGCCGTAGAGGTTGAAATTCATGCCGATCTCACCCGTGCCGCCAAGGGGCACGAAGAGGACTTCGTCGGAACCGGGTATCATGGACATCCTTAGGGGAAGCGCCGTCAGGCGATTCCGTTGCGCCGCGCGATCTCGCGCAGGCCAATCAGGGTCAAATCAGGCTCGGTCGCGTCGATCACATCGGTGACGTCGGCAAACAAGGGTGCGAGCCCACCAGTGGCGACCACGGTCACCGGCTTTCCATATTCTTCCGCGATGCGCGGGACCATGCCCTCGATCATCGATACATAGCCCCAGAAAATACCGGACTGCATGGCCGGCACCGTCGCCCCGCCGATCACTTTCTCCGGCCTCTCGATGTTGATGCGCGGCAGCAGTGCGCCGGCCATATACAGGGCTTCGACCGACAGGTTGATGCCCGGTGCGATCACGCCGCCACACCAATTGCCTTTATCGTCCACCAGGTCGAATGTGGTCCCGGTCCCGAAATCGAGAACGATCAGGTCACCCGGGTACAGTAAATGAGCCCCGACCGCCGTCACCAGCCGGTCCGCACCCACCTGTTCCGGGCGCTCGACCAGAATTTCGATGCCGAGATCAACGTTGGAATCCCGAATGACCAGCGGCGTTACCCCGAAATGAGATTCCAGCAACCTGTCGAGATTTCGACGCGTCCCGGGCACCACGGTCGTGACGATCGCGTTCTTGATATCCTTGACCTGCAGTCCGCGCAGGGACATGAGCTGGGTCAGCCAGACCGCATACTCGTCCGCCGTCCGGCGCGGGTCGGTGGCGATACGCCACTGTCCACGTTGGGTATCCCCTTCAAAAACCGCAAAAACGGTGTTGGTATTGCCGCAATCGATTGCAAGCAGCATCAGTTGGCTCCTGCCCCATCATCTCGGGAGACCGTGCTTACCGGGAAAACGTCACCCACCGCAATATGTTCGGTACCGGTGTCTGTCGCCAGCATCAGGTTTCCGCGCTCATCGATACCGGCGAATACGCCCGCCTTGACCCCGTCGGGCAGCTTGACCGTCAGTTCCGTATCGACCGCCAGCGCCAGTGCCGACCAGACCGCCCGGATGGCTCCGAACCCGTCCCGCGCCCAAACGCCGAGCAGTTCGACAAGGTTCGGCAGGAATGCCTCAAGCAACGCCTCGACTGTGATGTCATGGCCCGCCGCCCGCAGACAGGTCGCCCCCGGGACATCGGGCTGGCTGTCCACATTGACGCCGATACCGGCCACGACCCAGTCGAGACGACCGTCGGCGCACGCGGCACTTTCCAGCAGGATGCCCGAGAGCTTCGCACCCCCGAGCAGAAGATCGTTGGGCCATTTGAGTTCGACATCGGCGCCGGCGACCGCGCGTATCGCCCGCGCCATCGCCGCACCCACCACGAATCCGATCTGCGGCGCCTCGGCGATCGCGCAATCGGGCCGCAACAGAACGGACATGTAGAGATTGCCGCGCGGGGAGTTCCAGCTTCTGCCGTGACGACCGCGTCCGGCGGTCTGCTCCCGGGCCCAGACCACCGTGAGGCCCGCCGCACCATCGGCGGCCAATGCCTTGGCCTCCTCGCTGGTGCTGCCGACGCTGTCACGAACAATCAGTTGGCAACCCGGCGGCACGTCCGGGTGAACGGTCATGCCCCGAACAGGACCGCCGCTGCCGCCTCGGCCCCGCTGAGGACCGGCGCCAGACCGATGAAGAAGAAGACGGTGACGATGCCGGTAACGGTCACGATCACGGTAATCTCGCGGCCCGGCGAGCGGTCAAACGCTTCGGCGGGTTCGTCGAAATACATCAGCTTCACGATCCGCAGGTAATAATAGGCCCCCACGACGCTGGTCAGCAGGCCGACGACGGTCAGCACATAAAGCCCCGCCTCGATCGCCGCCAGGAAGACATAGAATTTGGCGAAGAAACCCGCGAGCGGCGGAATACCCGCCATCGAGAACATGAAGATGGCGATCGCCGCGGCCAGATAGGGGTTGGTCTTGCTCAGGCCCGCGAGCTGGTCGATATCCTCAACCATCCGCCCCTGCCGGCGCATCGCGAGAATGCAGGCGAAAGTGCCCATATTCATGAACAGGTAGATGGTCAGATACAGCAGGATTCCCTGAACCCCCTGCTCATTCCCCGCCGCCAGGCCCACCAGCACGAAGCCCATATGGCCGATCGAGCTGTAGGCCATCAGGCGCTTGATGTTGGTCTGCACGATGGCCGCAAACGACCCGAGGATCATCGAGGACAGCGAGATGAACCAGATGATCTGCTGCCATTCCGCGACCAGATCACCGAACGGTCCCAGCATGACCCGCACGAACAGGGCAATCGCCGCGATCTTGGGGGCAACAGCGAAGAATGACGTGATTGGCGTCGGCGCGCCCTCATACACATCGGGCGTCCACATATGGAACGGCACGGCCGAGACCTTGAAGGCAAGCCCGGCGGCGATGAAGACCAGCCCGACGATCACGCCGACCGGCGCGTCGTTGTCAGCGGCAAAGATCGCGGCCAGCCCGTCGAAACTGGTGGTGCCGGCAAAGCCGTAAATCAGGGACATGCCGTAGAGCAAAATTCCCGAACTGAGCGCACCCAGCACAAAATATTTAAGGCCGGCTTCCGACGAGCGCAGATTGTCGCGCCGGATGGCGGCCAGGACATACAGCGACAGGCTCTGCAGTTCGAGGCCGACATAGAGCGACAACAGATCGTTGGCCGATACCATCATCATCATGCCGAGCACGGCAAAGACCATGAGGATCGGGAACTCGAACTGCCTGATGTCCTCGCGCATGTTGTAGGGCTGCGCCAGGATCATCGCGAGCGCGGCACCGGCGATCAGCAGGACCTTGGTGAAGACGGCAAAGGCATCGACCATGAACTGGCCGTTGAAGGCGGTGGTCTTACCGGCCGGCCCGGCCAGCACGAGAAGGGCGGCGACCACCAGCACGAGGACACCCGCCCAGGTGACGAAGCGGGTCGAATCCCCACCCCGGAACGCGCCGTACATCAACATCGCCATGGCGGCAACGGCGATGAACAGCTCGGGCCAAATAGCGGAAATTTCGACGGCAATATTCATTTTCTGCGCCCTCGCCTAACGGCCTGCAAGGTTGAGCGGCTCAACCGAGGACAGGGCCGACTGATAATTCGCCAGGAGGTTCGACACACTCGCGTCGAACACGCTCAGGAACGGGTCGGGCCAGATGCCCATCCACAGGACCAAAACGACCAGCGGTGCAAAGATCGCGATCTCGCGCGGCTCCAGATCCATGATCTTCTTGAGATATTCCTTCTCAAGTTTGCCGAAGATCACCCGGCGGTAGAGAAACAGCATGTAGGCCGCCCCCAGTATAACGCCGGTCGCGGCGAACATCGCGACCCAGGTGTTGTCCTGGAAAACCCCCAGCAGGATCAGGAATTCGCCGACGAACCCGCTGGTCCCCGGCAAGCCGATGGACCCCAGCGTGAACACCATGAAGACAAAGGCGAACATCGGCATTCGTTCGACGAGCCCGCCATAATGGGCGATCTCGCGGCTGTGCTCGCGGTCATAGACCACGCCGACGCACAGGAACAACGCCGCCGAAATGACGCCGTGGCTGAGCATCTGGAAGATCGCGCCATCGATCCCCTGCTGGGTCGCGGTGAAGATACCGATCGTCACGAAACCCATATGCGCCACCGACGAATAGGCGATGAGCTTCTTCATGTCTTCCTGGGCCAGCGCCACCAGCGAGGTGTAGATGATCGCGATCACCGACAGGGTGTAGATCAGCGGGACAAATTGCTC
>JAQCFD010000272.1 GCA_027618305.1 Pseudomonadota bacterium | reverse complement strand
AGCGTCGGTTCAATAACGCCGCTGCGGGCCACCATTTCCCAGATCGCCAGAAAAGCGAAAAGGCCACCCGCACCGAGGAGGGTGCGTTTGGACATCAGCCTACTTCGTGGCTTGCTCATAGAAGGACGAATCGAACAGTTCGTCGAGGGGGACCGGCTTCTTCAGGGTGCCGATTTCGGCCGAGAAGTCATGCATCACTTTGGTCGCGGGCACGATCTTGCGCGGGTCGGCCACGAAGTTGCTGATCGACGAGCGCATGGCGCGCTGGATGGTCTCCAGCGGAATCAGGCCCTGGCCGAGGAATGCATGGACATGCACGGCCGCCCGGTCCGGCTCGTTGTTGATCAACAGCGTGGCGCGATTGTGAAGTTCCACCAGCTTCGCCACCGCGGCACTGTTGTCGGTGATCAACCCTTCACGCACCGCGAGGACGGCACCGGGCTGGTTTTCCAACATTTCGCCGCCTTTGGCGACGATACGGGCATCGGGGACCCGGTCGGTGATTATGGTCACGATCGGCTCCAGGATCGAGGCGGCGTCGACGGACTTGGCAAGCATGGCCTGCTGCACCTTGCCGGCGCCCATGCCGAGGATGTCGATATCGCTTTCCTGGAGGCCGGCCACGCGGATCAACCAGTGACGGAACACCGTATCGGGAACCGATCCCTTGGGAAGGGACGCGATGCGCGGCTTACGGCCCGTTTTCTCTGTGAAGGTACGAACCCCTTCGGCCGGACTTGCCGCCGTGGCCATGATTTCGTCGAACTCACCGCGGGTGATCAATGCGATCTGCTCGATCACGTTGCTGGCGACGACTTTGATCGGAACGCCGTTGGCGCGCGACACCATGGCGGGCCCGATTCCGAAGTACATCACGTCGAAACCACCCGATGCGATCGCCTGGACGATGGCCGGTCCGGATGAAAATTTCGTCAGCTCCAGCTCGATCCCGGCTTCCTTGGTCCAACCCTCGCCTTCCATCACAAACAGCTGTGCCATCGGCATGATCGGGATGTAGGCGACCTTGAGCTTGGTCTGTGCCGAGGCTGTCGCTGGTGCCAGCAAGCCGAGCACGAGTGCGAACACGGCGAGCGCGCGGGCGAATGCCGCAGATTTGTTTCGGGTCATGATCTGGTCTCTCGGGTTGGGTTGTTCCGCAACGCGAGGGTATATAGACCAAAATAACGAATCTGCAACGTGGAATTATAAATAACACAAAAAATGAGTGTTAATATGTAGGCTGATCAGGGGTCCAGATTGATGACGTGGCCGATCTGCATGCGGTTGCCTTCGGACATGTCGATCTGCAGGAAGCCGTTCCGCTCATAATCGGCGGCGCATTGGGTGTCGACGATCTCGAACGCCTCTTCGAGGGTGCAGAAGAAATACTCGCCCTCGTATTTGCGGTCATCCGCTTCGGCATAGATGTAGTAGTAGCGATTCTCGAACGGGCTCTCCCAAACATCGGTGCAGGCGCCGTCGTCGATATTCAGCCAGCCTTCAGACCGGAACAGGGTATCACCGGCGCTGTCGGTGCCGCCTGTGGCGGTCGCATAGGCGACCGAGACGCCGTCGCCGCTGTTGTTGCAGACCTCGATGGTGGACGCCCTGCTGGCGACGGCCGCGCGATCGAAAGCCGCCGCGGCGCGGCCCGAATTCCCGGTCCAGCCGATATGGTCTTCGAATTCGGCCAGCGAAACGGCCCATTGGCGCACGATCTGGCGGAGATTGGAGTCCGTCAGCCCGCCCGCGGCGAGAATCGTGAAGTCGAGGTTCGGGTCATCGTCATCATCGAGATAGGCCTGTCCGTGGAGCGTATCGGTGTTCCACTGGTTCATCTGCGCCATCGAGACGGTGTCGCTGACATAGGCCGCGCTGAACGTGATGGTGTCGCAGATATCCCAGTCACAATCGAAGAACAGGACATCGAACGCGGTGTCGCCCATGGCACTTTTGATCTCGGGGTCGCCGAATGCATCCTCTCGCAGATCGAAGGGGAACCCCTCATGGGCCAGCGCGTTCACGACGTCGTCGGCATCGACGCCGTCAGCCGCCGCGACGGTGGGGGAGAACAGGACGACCGAACCGATCGCGAGGCAGGCCAGCAGGCATTCCACCCGCTTGATGGATTTTCTGTGTATGCCCATGGCCAAGCTCTCGCTCATCGGGTCGGTGTGCGCCCGGCTCAGTCCGGATAGTAAGCGCGGTCCTCGTCGCTGCGCTCGAAGTCCGAATTGGTCGGCCAGTCCTTGATGCGGGTCGAGAAATCGCCGCCGTATCGCACACGGAACAGAAGCGAGCGCTGGGGGCCATTCTCGTATTCGTGCAGCTCGCCCGGCGGGTGGACGATGAACGCACCCGGCTTGACCGGAATGGTCTGGTCGGCGGTGCGCATGGTCCCGCCGCCTTCGAAGCAGAAGTAGATTTCCGTCGCATTGGGGTGGCAGTGGTTCGGGCTGGTTTGCCCCGGCTCCCAGCAGGCAACGGTGACGTCGCCGTCCTCCACCGTGTCGAGGATTTTCTCGACATGGCGTTGCGGGTTCCATTCTTCTTCGACTTTCAGGTCGTATGCGATCATTTCGTGTCTCCTCCCGGTAAAACTGGACCGAGTTAAGCGCGGCTTCCGGGGCGAGGTAAACGCCGCCCAACGAAAAGCGCCGCACCGGGGATCCGATGCGGCGCGATCGCGTTGCAACACTGGTGCGGTGCTGCCGGTTACTTCCGGGACTCGTAAAAATTCACCATCTTGATCACGTCGCCCGCATCGATCCGGCCGAGGGGGCCGTCGCTGTAGCTCGATGCGACGACATTTCCGTCGGCGCCGACAATGAATTCGGATGGTTGAATGATCTGGCGGCGATCTTCCCACCAGGACCCGAGCGCGTTGGCGATGTCACGGGACACGCCATACCCGACCGGGAAGTTCACCTCGTCGGCGACTTCCTGGGCTTTGTCGATGGGATCGACGCTCGCGGCGACGATCTTCACGCCGAGTTTGTCAAATTCGTCTTTGAGTTCTGCATAGCCGACCAACTGACGGCGACAATAGGGTCACCAGTGGCCGCGATAGAACAGGATGACTCGATACTTTGCATCGAGGTCATCGGGCAGGCTGAGCGTTTCGCCCCCGACGAGGTCAATCGTCAGGTTGGGGAAGGCCGAGCCGATGCCGAGTTTCTCTGACATTCTGCTTCCTTGCGTTAGAAATGCACCGAATCCGGCGCGGATCACCAAAATATCGTGCACAAAATTGCGCTGCGCCGCAATCGTGAGGTTGTGCTTGGTCTTGTCACCCGGGCCTCTTGCATTGTAAGTCATAGGCAAGCGTTTTCGTAAAACCGCGATCGAATATGGGCAGGGGAGCCATCATGGAAGTTGTAGCCAACTTTATAACCAATCCGGAACATCAGATTCTGTTCATCCTGCCGCTTGTGGTGATGACGATTGCGACCCTGGCATTGAAGCCGATGCTCCCGACCGAGAAAGTCGCGCGCAAAACGGGTCGGCTTGCCGCCTATAGCGATATGCATCGTGAGGCCTATATCGGCGCGATCGTCGCGTCCGTGGTCACGATCGGCGTATTCATGCTTCGCGGCGGACCGGAGCCGTTCGTGCTGGTCTGGAAACCGCTTCTGTCGACGATCATGATCCTGCCGTTCGGCTATGGCTTCGCGCTCGCCATCGCCAGCGTGACGGGGATGACCCGCAGGGCATAGGTCCGCCGAGCCGGGGCGATACGCCCCGATTCTCACCTCCGCCGTTACTCACTTCAGACGAAAACCTAGGCGGCGGCCGCGAGGCTGCCCGCGCCGGTCAGCACGACATATAATTCGAGCGTGTCGTCGCCGGTGTTGCGAATGGCGTGGCGCTCGCCGCGCGGCACGAAGACGAAGCTGTCTTCCATAATTTTGTATGCGCCGCGGGCGTCGGCGGCCGTGCCGTTGCGGGACGCCACATAGTAGATGGCT
>JAQCFD010000271.1 GCA_027618305.1 Pseudomonadota bacterium | reverse complement strand
CCGTCATTGCCACCTTTGACCAGCGCGTTCCAGCTTGCGTGCATCAGCGCCGACAGGACAACGGCCAGGGCGACAATTGTTGTCATTCGGCAGGCTGATCCGGGGTGGCTGCGTCGAGACCCAGCAGATTGCGCGCGAACGCCGTGGCCTCGAACGGGCGCAAATCATCCACGCCTTCGCCGACACCAATCGCGTAAATCGGCATCCCGAATTTGTCCGCCAGTCCCACGATCACGCCGCCGCGCGCCGACCCGTCGAGCTTGGTCACCACCAAGCCGGTCACATTGACCAAACCGCTGAATGTCTCGACCTGGGCGTGGGCGTTCTGTCCGGTGGTGGCGTCCAGCACCAGCAGAACGTCGTGCGGCGCGTCACCGTCCACCTTCTTGATGACCCGGATGATTTTCTCGAGTTCGGCCATCAGGTCAGACTTGTTGTGCAGGCGCCCGGCCGTGTCGATCAACAGTATATCCGCGCCGGCGTCGCGGGCCTGCTCCATGGCATCGAAGGCCACGGCGGCCGGGTCGCTTCCCTGATGCTGGGCCACAACGGGCACGTCCACGCGCTCGCCCCATAGGCGCAACTGGTCGATTGCGGCCGCCCGGAATGTATCGGCGGCCGCTAGCATCACCGTGCGTCCGTCTTCCTTGAACCGGGCGGCCAGCTTGCCGATCGTGGTGGTCTTGCCGGTGCCGTTGACGCCGGCGACGAGGATCACCCGCGGTCCGTCACGCGGTGCCGCGAGGTCCGACAGGGGGCGCGCCACGGGTGCCAGAAGCGATGCGATATTTTCCGCGAGAGCTTCGCGGACGGCCGTCTCGTCGGCATCGCCGGGAAATTTCCGGGCCCCGATGTCGGCGGCGAGCTTCGCCGCGGTGGCGACCCCGAGGTCTGCCATGATCAGGGCGTCTTCGAGTTCGGACAGGGTCGCGGCGTCGATCCTGCGAGCGGAGAAAATGGCGCCGATGTCACCGGTCAGGCGCGAGGAGGTTTGCGACAGCCCGGAACGTAGACGCGACAGCCAACTGCCTTCGCTCATGCCGCGTCCTGCATGGCCACGGCTGTCAGGCGGGCACCGTCGGTGCCCGTGATCCGAGCGTCGATAATCTGCCCCGGCGTGCCGTTCGTGGCCTCGAGGATAACTTCGGCGAATTGTTCGGTTCGGCCCATGTCAGGTCGTTCAAGAAGAATCGCGCGCGTCTGTCCAATCTCATTGCCCAGGAATGCGGCCAGGTTCCTGTCGCCGGCGGCGCGCAAGACGGCGGCGCGTTGCTTGATCAGTGAACGGTCGAGTTGCGGCATTCGCGCCGCTGGGGTTTCGGGGCGGGGCGAATAGGGAAAGACGTGCAGATGGGTCAGCCCGCACTCGGCCACGAGGGCCTCGCTTTGGGCGAACATCGCATCGGTCTCTGTCGGGAAACCGGCGATCAGGTCGGCCCCGAACACGATGTCCGGCCGCAACCGTCGGGCCTGCTCGCAAAATGCGATGGCCTGGGCGCGAGAGTGGCGCCGCTTCATCCGCTTGAGGATCATATCGTCGCCGGCCTGCAGGCTGAGATGCAGATGGGGCATCAGGCGGGGTTCGTTGGCGATCAGGTGCAACAGGTCCGCGTCGATCTCGGCCACATCGATCGAGCTGAGCCGGAGGCGCTGCAGATCAGGCACGTTCGCCAGCAGACGCCGGATCATCTGGCCGGCGCGTGGCTTGCCCGGCAGGTCTGCGCCATAGGATGTCATGTCGACGCCCGACAGCACGACTTCCTGCATGCCATGATCGACAAGGGTGCGGACCTGTTCGACGATGGTTCCAATCGGGACGCTGCGGGAATTGCCGCGGCCGAAAGGAATGATGCAAAACGTACAGCGGTGATCACAGCCATTCTGGACCTGGATAAAGGCTCGTGTCCGCCCGTCGAATCCCTTTATCAGATGGGCTGCTGTTTCGCGCGCGGACATGATGTCGTTCACCTGCACCGGCGCGTGATCCAGATCGATGAAGCGTGCCTGGTCGAGCTTTTCCGTATTGCCCAGCACGACATCGACTTCTGCCATCGCGGCATAGCTCGAGGGGTTTATCTGTGCGGCGCAGCCGGTCACGACAATCCGCGCATCGGGATTCTTGCGCCGCGCCCGCCGGATGGCCTGGCGGGCCTGGCGCTCCGCCTCCGACGTGACGGCGCAGGTGTTGATGATCACGGTGTCGGTCAGCCCGGCCGCCTCGGCATGCTTTCGCATGACCTCGGATTCATAGGCGTTCAGCCGACAGCCGAAGGTGATGATCTCGGGTGCCCGCGTCTCAGTCATCTTCGAGCGCGATGAACGCGTCCTCTTCAACCGAGCCGCGGAAGCTTTCCACCGCCGGCCCGGACATCACAACATGATTGTCGTCGCGCCATTCGATCATGAGAGTGCCGCCATCGACGTCGACGCGGACGCGGCGGCCGGTCAGGCCGCGGCGATGGGCGGCAACCGCTGCGGCGCAAGCGCCGGAGCCGCAGGCGAGCGTCATTCCGACGCCGCGTTCCCAAACCCGCAGGCGCAGGGTGTCGGGGCCGACCAGCTGGGCGACGCCGATATTCGCGCGCTCGGGAAAGAGCGCGTCATGTTCGAGCGCGGGGCCGAGGGTTTCGATCGGGACTGCTGCGATGTCGTCGACGAAAAAGACCGCATGAGGATTGCCCATGTTGACGGCGACGGGATCGGAAAGCGGGCCCAGGGTGAGCGGCAGGTGGTCGGTGTCGCAGTCCTCGGCCAGCGGGATTTCCTGCCAGGCGTCGCGGGCCGGCCCCATATCCACGGCATAGTGGGTTGGTTCCTCGCGGCTGCGCCAGGCGTGGAGCAGACCGGCGCCCGTGCGGATCGCCAGCTTCCGGTCTTCGCCGGTCAGCAGGAGGTGGGCGACACAGCGCATGGCGTTGCCGCAGGCTGAGACCTCGCCACCGTCCGAATTGAAGATGCGCACATCCACGTCGGCGCCACCGTCCGCCGGGGTATCCAGCGCGATGAGTTGGTCGAAACCGATCCCGGTGTGACGGTCGGACAATTGGCGCGTCCCGGCTTCGCTGACGCGAAACGGACGTTCGCGCGCGTCGACAATGACAAAGTCATTGCCCAGTCCGTGCATCTTGATGAAGTCTCGCATGCCCATGGGCGGGATATAGGGCCGCCGGGGGCTATGCGTCCACCCTCAATAGACGCGGGTGGTTGTGGCTCAGGAGCGGCCGAGTGATTTTATCAGTTGGACCAGTTGCCGACGGACGCGGGTGTCGGCGATTTTCTGAAATGCCTGATTAAGGTCGAGGACCTGGCGTGCGGACCGTGAATCCGCTTCGGGCGGGGTCGTCTGATCCGAGGATCCGACGCGTTTGCGTTGCGGACTGAGGCCTTCAAAGAAGAAACCGGGCGTTACGTCGAGGATGCCGCAAAGTTGCCAAAGCTTCGATGCGCTGATCCGGTTGGCTCCGCTTTCGTATTTTTGAACCTGCTGAAAGCTGATCCCCAATTGCCGCGCGAGCTCTTTCTGCGGCATGCCGCTTACTTCGCGCCGCTGGCGCATCCGCTGTCCAACATGTGTATCTACGGGATGTGGCACTTAATCTTTATCCTCTGTTCCTGAACGCCCTTAATTCCGTACGCCGCAGGCAACGCTCCAAAAGCGTAGGCCCGATCGCCGGGAACCTCACGCCGCGAGGTTGTCCGTCGAATAACGTCCGGCTCCATCGACAATTATAGTTTGGAAATACTTCCTCCGATCACCTTCAGGGTCTCAGCGATTTGCGTATCGCATAACCTTCAGGCGCATACAAGGGTATAGAAGAAAAAAGTCGCCGTCTAAAAAATACAATAACTACAGTTGTTTAGTTAATTTGTTTCATAGATGTGAAAGTCTGCGCGACCATGGTTCAAATCGTCCGGACCCGTGTGACGGGGAGCGCAATAGCACCGTGTTTGATGTCGCGATTGGTGCCGCAGGCATGATGTTCTAAGGCGGTACCGAGGCGGGTGTATCGCCGCGCCGGTAACATATTGTGGGTACAGGACATTGTCGGGTGACGCTTGACCCGTAATCCGGGTTCGCATAGTTTCCC
>JAQCFD010000270.1 GCA_027618305.1 Pseudomonadota bacterium | reverse complement strand
ATCAGGGGGACTGGTTTCTGTTCATTATCACCTTCCTGTTCTCGGTGGTCTTCCCCGTGGTGAAGATCGTCACGGGAATTGCCCTGTGGTTTTTCCTCGACGCCACGAGCGGTTATGCCCGGCCGGTGTTGGGATGGCTGGCGACATTTTCGAAATGGTCGATGCTGGATGTGTTCATCATCGCGCTGATTGTGCTCGTGGCCGACGGCCGGCTGCTGTCGAGCGCGGATATTCAGGTCGGCGCGATCGTCTTTTCGGTCGCGGTGCTGGTTTCAACCTGGGCCACGCGACGCCTGAGCGCGCTCGCCGGCAATTAACGATTAGCGCGCGGGTGTGACCTGGACGGGGGCGTTGGCGCCCGCGCCCGGTGTGTCTCCAGACTGACGCGGCGCGACCGTGATCGTCGCGATGCTGCCGCCGAGGGTCCGGCTCTCGATCTGGACGGTCGCGGCACGTTCGCCGCGGGTAAACGACAGAACGCTGATTTCTGCCTGCACACTCATGATCGGCGACCAGCCGAAATTCGGCATCTGTGTTTGGTAGAGCGCGAATGTGGACGTGGCGCTCTGTCCGACGTTCAGGACGATCCGTCCGGTCCACCGGTCGAGATCACCGAGGATGAGCGAGCGCTCGACGTTGAGCGAGGAGTCCGGCGGAATGGGAATGTCTGTCAGCAGCGAGAAGTTTTTCTCGATGCCGGATTTGCCGTCCCCGGATGACGTGGGCTGGAGCTTGGTGCCCTGCGTGCATGCCGCCAAGGCAAACAGCGCAGCGAAGATGAACAGATGCGGTCGGAGAGTGCGGAGGCCGGAATTCATGGGAAACCCGTATCAACGCGCCGTGAGTCGCGCCAATCGGTGTGTAGGGTCGGGAACCCCACCACGCGCTACTTGCTGAATGCGTCGAAGGCGGCCAGCGCATCCGCGCCGTAAACTGTGGCTGGACCGCCGCCCATCTCAATCGCCACGGCAATCGTATCGCACAACGCCTCCCGGCTGGCGCCGTGCGTGACGGCCTGTTTGGTGTGATAGACGACGCAACCTTCACAGCGCTGGACGATCGCAATCGCCAGGGCCATCAACTCCGTCGTCTTAACATCCAGCGCCGCGGGGGTCTGGGCTGCCTGAGTCACGTTGCGATGGCCGCGCATGATATCAGGTGCCGCGCGGAACAATTCGGTGGCGCGGGCGTCCTGCGCATCGGAAATGGCGTGATAGTCTTTGGTCGTGGAGGTCATGGCGTCGTCCTGTTGTCATAGCATGATGGGTGCAGCTTGTGCTTTTCACAGCGTGCTCTAGTTTGCCGTTACTCGTCCAATATTTGGTCCAGGAATGGCCGCCGGTCCCATGCCGACAATGACAGAACGCCCAACTGACGCGCCGATTCGCGGTGTCCTGATGATGTGTGTCGCGGTGCTTTGCTTCGCGACGATGAACGGGTTCGTCAAGGAACTGCGGGTCCAGGAACTGCCTCTGGTGGAGATCATCTGGGGGCGTTACTTTTTCCACACGCTGTTTGTCCTGGCGATCTTCCCACGCAAAATTCCCACGCTTTTGGCCGGCTCCGACAAGAAACTGCAGGTGATCCGCTCCATCCTGGTGCTACTGGCCACCGCGTGCATGTTCACGGCCGTGGGATTGATGCCGTTGGCCGATGCCGTGGCCATTACCTTCATCGCGCCGTTGCTGATCACGGCCTTGTCCGTCCCCTTGCTAAAGGAACGGGTCGGTCTGCGGCGCTGGATCGCCGTGTTTGTCGGCTTTGTCGGCATGATCGTGATCGTCCGACCGGGCGGCGGGTTGTTTCAGCTCGCGGCGCTGCTGCCGATCAGCGTGACGATTTTCTATGCACTCTACCAGATCATCACGCGGGTGATCAGCCACCGCACCGATCCGATCAACTCCCTGTTCTACACAGCCATCGTGGGCGGTGTTTTGATGAGTCTGATCGTGCCGTTCTTCTGGCAGACGCCGACGCTCGAGCAATGGGGCCTGCTGATCGTTGCGGGTTTCCTGGGTGGGCTGGGACATTGGGCAATCATCATGGCCTACCAGCGCGCGGAGGCGCCGCTTGTGGCGCCGTTTGCCTACAGCGAGTTGATCTGGGCGATCTTGCTCGGACTTACATTGTTTGGGGATTTCCCGGACCTCTGGACCCTGGTCGGGGCAGGCATCATTGCCCTGAGCGGTATCTACATTCTGCAGCGCGAGCACGCGGCAAAGGCCGTGTAGACGAAGGCTGACCTAACGGCGTCATACCTTCGCGAAATGCTCGATGAAGACCAGCAGCATATCCGGCGTGGTGCCATCGGCCGCAAGGGGCAAAATGATGTCTTCCGCACTGACATAGTTCCGGTGCGGGCCGACATAGGGAGTCTCGCTCCGTAATGGTTGGCCGGTCGTTGCCACGGTCACGCAGGACGTAAAAATCCGGCTCGGCGGCGCCATATGTTCGATTTCCGACATCCAGGTGCCGGTCCAGTCGGTGGCGAGAAGATGGACAATGTTGGTCCCGATAAGCCGGAACCGGAAATCCCATGGGTCGCGGCGGACGTCCAACAGGACGATATGTGGCAGTAGTGCCGGAATATCGAGCGGGTCGAAATCCGCCCTGCCGGGAAGCCCGTCGTGCTTTTTCTTGGAGAGCCAATAAGTTTCGCCCAGCTCGATCACGCGGTTGCGAATCGACGCCGGGACATTCGTTCGCACCGCGCTAAGTGTGGACAGGCTCTTGTTGGATGTGAAGGTCATGTCGTCAGCACACTTTTTCAACGTGGATCCGGGACATGCTCCTTCCTCCCTCTCCCTCCCCAGATTGTCATGTTTATTGGAGAGCAGGAAGCCGAGTTTGTTTTCTAGCACAATGTAATTTGAACGCCATAGTACCGAATCCTACGGGTGCACCTGGCCTCGTCGTGGCGGCGGCGGGCCTCTGCGGAACGGATCTTCGCCCGGCCCGAGACCGTCTGGCCCGGGTCCACGACGTTGGGTGAAACTGCTGTCCGGTGCACCCCGGAAACAGCGCGGAATGAAGGGGTAACTCTCGGTCAGGAAATACGCATAGGTGCCCTGGGGATAGTCGGGTGTAACCGTGTTTCTGCCATTGCATTCATCGAGATCACCGGCCCCGGCAATGAATTCATAGTCTTCCACGAATGTACCGTCATATTTGCCGCCGGGACCGCCGGACCGCACGCCGTTTTTGATGGCGTAGCTGGCCCGCAATGCCGCGACGGGCGAGGTGGCGTTTGTCGGATCGCGCAGGCCGTAGACCGCGTAAATCGGGAAACCGTCTGCGGCGTAACCCACGATCGCGGAATGGACATCGCGCGACCAGCTCTCGATCAGGCCCGTCGGGAGCCCGTGATAGTGATAGGCCCCGTTGGGCTGCACATGGGCATTGTTGCTGTCCAGGCCCAGGTTGATGGCCCCGCCGAGTGCCTCGTAGCGCCAGCCTGACCTGCGGTCGCGGTTCCAGAATTCGGCGGCACCGGGATCGAAAGGCACGCCGTTCACGGCGACCCCGAACTTGCCCAGTTCAAGGGCCTCGATCCTGATCCGTTTCTCGGGTGTCACGTCCACCCGAAAAACATAATTCTGCTCGCGAATGGTGTTGGGATTGCCGCGATTGGGAAAGCGTCCCGTTTCGTGCGCGGGAATGCCATTGGCACGGATGATCCGCTTGTCGCCGGATATCCTGATCTCGACCCGATTCTTCACAGACCAGTTCTGGGCCGACTGAATCTCGTTCGCGCGGGTGAGGCCGATCAGATGCAGTATTGAGGCGTCAACATTTTGCGCGGGTTCAGTCTGAGACGTGCCATGAGCCGCCACGGCGCTGGGCGCTGCCACCAGAAAAACCACAGCTGCCATCGCGCGGATGGCGCGCCGACGAGGATGGGGCAGGATGCCGATATTCATTGCCGTGCTCCGTTCAATATTACGTTTTGAAAATAACGGGATTGGCGGCGCAGAAAATCAAACAGGAGAGATTTTTCTGCCCCGGTAATCGGCCGTCTTAAAACGCAAAAGGACCAGCCCGGAGGGGCTGGTCCTTGGAATTGGCTCCGGCGGCAGGACTCGAACCTGCGACATGCTGATTAACA
>JAQCFD010000269.1 GCA_027618305.1 Pseudomonadota bacterium | reverse complement strand
GATCGGTTCGTTCAACATGCTGCGTCTCGTGTCCGAATACATGAGCAAGGCCGATGCGCTGGATGCGGACGGCGAGCGCGGCGTGATCGTCAATACATCGTCGGTTGCGGCCTATGACGGCCAGGTCGGCCAGGCGGCGTATGCGTCGTCAAAGGGTGCGATTGCCGCGTTGACCCTGCCGGCCGCGCGCGAGCTCGCGCGCTACGGTATCCGGGTCGTTGCCATCGCGCCCGGCGTGTTCGAAACGCCGATGCTGCGCGGCCTGCCGCAGCCGGCGCAGGAATCTCTCGAAAAGATGACGCCGTTTCCGTCACGACTGGGAACCCCGGATGAATATGCGAATTTCGTCATGTGCATTCTGGGCAACAAGATGCTGAACGGCGAAGTCGTCCGCCTCGATGGCGCATTGCGCCTGTCGCACGGTTAGAAAACGCCGGCAGCGTTGGCAGAGATGACACATACGGATATGAAGCGGTTCGGCGTCGATGTCGAAAGACGCGACGACGGCACGACGATTCTCCGCTGTCCGGAACCGCTGGGTCCCGTGCCGACAAGTCTTGTCGCCCTTTTGCGCGACCATGCAGCAAAACATCCCGGCAGGGATTTTCTGTGCGAGCGCGACGGGAAAGGCGCGTGGCGCCGCGCGACCTACGGGGAAGTCCTGGCCGGGGCCAACGCCGTTGCACAGTCGCTGCTTGATGGAGGGCACGGCCCGGACAGGCCGCTCGCCATTCTGTCCGACAATTCCGTTAACCAGGCGATCATGATGTTCGGGGCGATGACCGTCGGTGTGCCGGTGATGCCGGTATCGCCTGCCTATTCCCTGATGAGCCAGGATCACGAGAAGCTCAACATTGTTATCGGGCACAACGATCCGTCCGTTATTTACGTCGACAATCCCGCCCCGTTCGCGAAAGCGCTGGCAGCGATCGACATGTCGGGGCGCAGGCTTGTGGTCGGCGCGGCCGATGGCGCCCCCGACACTGCCGAATTGCTGGCCGACTGGCTTGCCACCGTTCCTGGACCTGCGGTCGACGCGGCCGCGGCGGCAATCGGTCCGGACACGATCGGCAAGATATTACTGACGTCGGGATCTACCGGGCTGCCGAAGGGGGTTCTGAATTCCCACCGCATGATGACGTCGAACCAGGTGTCTATAGCACAGGTCTGCCCGTTCCTGACGGAAGAGCCGCCGGTCTTCCTCGACTGGCTGCCGTGGAACCATACCTTTGGCGGAAACCACAATCTGAATATGGTGCTGAATAACGGTGGCACCTTGTATATCGATGAAGGACGTCCGCTGCCGGGCCGGATCGAGGCGACAATCGCAAATCTCAGGGAGATTTCGCCGACGCTGTATCTGAACGTGCCGCGTGGTTTCGATCTCATGCTGCCGCTGCTGGAGGCGGATGACGAAGCCCGCGACGGCCTGTTCCGCAATCTGAAAATCCTGTTTTTCGCTGGCGCGGCGCTGCCTAAGAATGTGTGGGACCGGCTCGACAGGCTGGCGGTTGCCGTAAAGGGGGAAAGCGTCCCCATCACGACCTCGCTCGGATCGACCGAAACCGCGCCTGCGGCGACGTTCATGAACTGGCATCCGAAATCGGCCGGGAATATCGGCGTACCTTTGCCCGGGAACGAACTGAAGCTGGTGCCCAATGGCGACAAGCTGGAAATCCGGATGCGCGGCCCCATCATCACGCCGGGCTATTACAAGCAGGACGATCTGACGGCCAAAGCCTTCGACGAGGAGAATTTTTTCCGCATCGGCGACGCCGGCAAATTCGAGGATGAGGACGATCCGGCCGAAGGGGTGGTGTTCGACGGCCGCGTTGCCGAGAACTTCAAGCTGTTGTCGGGGACTTGGGTTCATGCGGGCCAGCTTCGCCTGCAGGCGATCGCGGCGTCGAGCCCTGTCATCCAGGATGCCGTCGTGACGGGGCAGGATCAGGACGATGTCGGCCTGCTGGCGTTTATCAGCCTAGACGGATGCCGGTCCCTGGCCGGCGGCGATCTGTCGCCCGGCGAACTCGCGGCTCACCCGGCCGTGCAGCAACGCTTGCGCGAAGGACTTGCCGTGCATAATGCGGAAAACCCGGGAAGTTCCACCCGCATCAGGCGCGTGCTGCTGATGACGGAACTGCCCCAGATCGACGCGAGCGAGATCACGGATAAAGGCTACATCAACCAGCGCGCCGTTCTCACGCGCCGGTCGGCGCTTGTCGACCGGCTTTACACAGGCGATGGCGACGATATCGTCGTCATTGAATAATTTAACTGCCGAAGGGCAAAAGGAGGAAACATGATCAAGGTAGCGGATATCGCGTTCGGAAGGCTTCAATCGCCGGATCTGGACCAGGCGGAAGAGTTTTTGACGAATTTCGGCATGATCAGGGCCGAGCGCACCAATGACACGCTTTACATGCGCGGTACAGACCCGGCGCCGTTCATCCATGTCACCCATCTCGGCGAAGAGAAATTCATCGGTCTCGCGTTTCGCGCCGAGAACGAGGAAGATCTTGAAAAGGTTTCCAAGGTCGACGGCGCTTCGGGGATCGAGGACCTGGATTGCCCCGGCGGCGGAAAGCGCGTCCGGTTGACCGAGCCGAACGGCTATCAGATCGAGGTCGTGTACGGGCAGGCGCCGCAGGAAGAAATTGCCGTACCGCGTTTCGGTGTCAATACCGCCGCGGCGCGGGATTCCCGCCTCGGCGAACTGACGCGTATCGAACGCGGCCCGTCGCACGTAAAACGCCTGGGGCACGCCGTTATCATGACACCCGACGTCATGGGCGGCACGAAATGGTTCCGCGAAACGCTGGGTCTTGTCCCGTCAGACGAAGTTTACGCCGGTGAAAAGGACAACATCATCGCCACCTTCAACCGCATCGATGGCGGCGAGCGTTTTGTCGATCACCACACATTCCTGTGCATCAAGGGCGAGGTTGCCGGCCTCAATCACATGGCGTTCGAGGTTCATGACATCGACGACGTGTTCATGGGCAACGCCCATCTCAAAAAGATGGAAAAGTACGATCACATGTGGGGCCTCGGCCGTCACGTGCTCGGCAGTCAGGTCTATGATTACTGGCAGGATCCGTGGGGCCGGGTCCACGAGCACTGGACCGACAGCGACCGGCTGAACAACAAGAACGAACCCAATCTGGTTGCCGCAGAAGACGGTCTGGATTCCCAGTGGGGCGAGCCCGTGCCGGAGCGGTTCATCAGCCATTCGACGCCGTAACGGCTGTCCGTTCGCAAATACATCAAGAGGAAGAGCAAGAGCATGAAAGCCACCGTTAATGGCGTTGAGATCAACTACGAAGTGTCGGGCAATCCCGATAGGCCCTGGTTGACGTTTTCGAACTCGCTGGCGACCAACCTGCATATGTGGGACGAGCAGGCCCGGGTGCTGGCGGACGATTTCCATATCCTGCGCTACGACAAACGCGGCCATGGCCAGTCCGAGCCGGTGGCAGGGGCCTACAGCTTCGACGACCTGATCGCCGATGTGGTGGGGCTGTGGGATCATCTCGGTATCGACCGGACCTATTTCGTCGGTCTCTCGATCGGCGGGATGACGGTGCAGGGCATCATGCTGAAGCACCCTGAACGGCTGAAGGCCGTGGTTGTGGCCAATTCGATGGGTAAGGTGGCGGAGCAGTTCGTCTCTGCCTGGCAGGACCGCATCGATCTGTCGCATGAAAAGGGCATGGCGCCGCTGGTCCAGCCGACGATGGAACGCTGGTTTACCGAGAACTTCCGCAACAAGGGAACGGCGGAAGGGCAGGCGATTGCGGATATGATCTCGACGACGTCGGTCAACGGCTATGCCGGTTGCGCCGCGGCGATCCAGAACCTCGATTACCTGGACAGTCTGGGCCGGATATCCGGTATCCCGGTACTGTTCATCGCCGGGGCACAGGACGCGGGCACGCCGCCCGCCGGTATGGAAGCGATGCACGCCAACATGCCGGGGTCCGAATACGTGTTGCTCGATCCGGCGGCGCATATCTCGAATGTCGAACGCCCCGACGCGTTCAACAAGGCCTTGACGGATTTTCTCGGCAAACACTGAACAGCGATTCCGGGCGCCGCATGGCGCCCGGGGTTTCT
>JAQCFD010000268.1 GCA_027618305.1 Pseudomonadota bacterium | reverse complement strand
GGTCCTCGAAGCGCTCAAGCGCGGAGAGACCCCGAAGCCCGGGTCCCAGGCGGGACGCGCGGGCTCGGAGCCGACCGGCGAGCGGGCGACGCTAACCAGTGTTGGAACCAGCGCCGGGGAGGGTGCGTGATGCTGCGCGACGAAGATCGTATCTTCCAGAACCTGTATGGCCAGGATGACTGGGGCCTCGAAGGCGCGAAGCGCCGGGGCATCTGGGACAACACCAAGGCGCTGATCGAGCGTGGCCGGGAAACACTGGTCAATGAGATGAAGGAATCGGGCCTGCGCGGGCGCGGCGGTGCCGGGTTCCCGACGGGTGTGAAATGGTCCTTTATGCCGCCCGAAGAGCGCCGCGACGGACGGCCCCATTACCTGGTGGTCAACGCTGACGAATCCGAGCCGGGCACCTGTAAGGACCGTGAAATCCTGCGTTACGACCCGCACACGCTGGTCGAGGGCTGCCTGGTGGCGGGCTTCGCCATGGGCGCCAACGCCGCCTATATCTATGTGCGCGGCGAATTCTATTCCGAGGCATCGCATCTCCAGCAGGCCATCGACGAGGCCTATGACGCAGGCCTGATCGGCCCGAATGCCTGCAACTCGGGCTGGGACTTCGACGTCTATCTGCACCGCGGCGCGGGGGCCTATATCTGCGGCGAAGAAACGGCTTTGCTCGAAAGCCTCGAAGGCAAGAAGGGCCAGCCGCGGCTCAAGCCGCCATTCCCTGCTGCCTGCGGCCTTTATGGCTGCCCGACGACGGTCAACAATGTCGAGACCATCGCGGTGGCGCCGACCATCCTGCGCCGCGGGCCGTCCTGGTTCGCCGGCTTCGGTCGCGAGAACAACACCGGCACCAAGATTTTCTCGATCTCGGGCCATGTGAACAATCCGTGCAATGTCGAAGAAGAGATGAGCATTCCCCTGAAGGAGCTCATCGAGAAGCATGCGGGCGGCGTCCGCGGTGGCTGGGACAATCTGCAGGCCATTATACCGGGCGGATCGTCCACACCGTGCCTGCCCAAGACCATCTGCGACAACGTGCTTATGGATTTTGATTCCCTGCGTGAACACAGCACCGGGCTGGGAACGGCGGCGGTGATCGTGATCGACAAGTCGGCCGACATGGTTGAGGCCATCGCGCGGCTGAGCCATTTCTACCGCCACGAGAGCTGTGGCCAGTGCACGCCGTGCCGCGAAGGCATGGGCTGGGTGTACCGGGTCATGCAGCGGATGGTGACAGGCGAAGCCGAGATCGAGGAAATCGACATGCTCTGGGAAGTCACCAAGCAGATCGAGGGGCACACGATTTGTGCACTCGCTGACGGCGGCGTTTGGCCGGTACAGGGTTTGATCCGGCATTTCCGCCCGGAACTGGAGCGTCGCATTCTTGAGCGCAAGGCCGGCGGCATGCCCGCCCAGGCTGCGGAATAGGGGACGGATAGATGCCAAAAGTAACTGTCGACGGCGTCGAGATCGAAGTTCCCGCGGGCGTGACCGCGTTGCAGGCCTGCGAGATGGCCGGCGTGGAAATCCCGCGCTTCTGTTATCACGAGCGCCTCTCGGTCGCCGGCAATTGCCGTATGTGTCTGGTTGAGGTCTCACCCGGACCGCCCAAGCCGGCCGCATCCTGTGCCTTGCCCGTCGCGGAGGGCATGCAGATCAAGACCGACAGCGAGATGGTCAAGAAGGCCCGCAACGGGGTGATGGAGTTCCTGCTCATCAACCACCCGCTCGATTGCCCGATCTGTGATCAGGGCGGCGAGTGCGATCTGCAGGATCAGGCCATGGCCTATGGCCGCGACGGCTCA
The DNA here is from genome assembly GCA_027618305.1 of Pseudomonadota bacterium. GTDB lineage: Bacteria > Pseudomonadota > Alphaproteobacteria > UBA6615 > UBA6615 > UBA8079. Next base: position 2,312 of record JAQCFD010000268.1, on the reverse strand, counting down.
CGTTTCGCCGAGCACAAGCGCGCGGTCAAGGACAAGCATATGGGACCGCTGGTCAAGACGATCATGACCCGCTGCATCCACTGCACACGCTGCGTGCGGTTCGCGACCGAAATTGCCGGTGTGCCCGATCTCGGCCTGCTGGGCCGCGGCGAGCATGCCGAGATCACGACCTATCTCGAGAAATCCCTCGATTCCGAATTGAGCGCGAATGTCATTGATCTGTGTCCGGTGGGCGCGCTGACGTCAAAACCCTATGCGTTTGTCTCGCGGCCCTGGGAATTGACGAAGACCGAATCCATCGATGTGCTCGATGCGGTTGGTGCTTCAATCCGCGTGGATTCGCGCCAGACCGAAGTGCTGCGCATCCTGCCGCGGCTCCATGAGGACGTGAACGAGGAATGGCTGGGCGACAAGTCACGCTATGCGTGCGACGCGCTGTCGCGTCAACGCCTCGACCGACCCTATGTACGCAAGGACGGAAAGCTCGCGGAAGCGAGTTGGGACGAAGCTTTCGCGGCGATCGCCGACAAGCTGAAGGGCCTCGACGGCGCCCGCATCGCGGCCATCGCGGGCAACCTCTGTGACGCCGAATCCATGTTTTCTCTCAAGGCCTTAATGGATTTTGTTGGCTCGCCGAATATGGATTGCCGTCAGGACGGGGCCAAGCTCCCGACGAACGCACGCGCGGGCTATCTGATGAACACGACCATCGCCGGGCTCGAGACGGCAGACGCGGTGCTGTTGGTCGGGACCAACCCGCGCTGGGAAGCGCCGTTGGTCAACACGCGCCTGCGCAAGGCGTGGCTCGAGGGTGGTGCGGCCATCGCGGCGGTCGGCCCGCAGATCGATCTGACATATCCGTGCGAGAATCTCGGCGCCGGACCCGACACGCTGAAGGCGATCGCGGACGGCACGCATCCGTTTGCCGAGACGCTCAAAAGCGCCGAACGTCCGGTCGTGATCGTCGGGATGGGCGCCCTTGCCCGTGCCGATGGCGACGCGGTCCTGGCGACCGCACGCGCGCTCGCGGACAGCTGCAACGTCGTTCGTGACGGCTGGAACGGATTTAACGTTCTGCACACGGCGGCGGCGCGGGTCGGCGGGCTCGATCTCGGCTTCGTGCCGGGCACGGGCGGTCGTGACGTGGCGGGTATCATCGCCGGGGCTGCGGCCGGAGATATTGAACTGGTTTATCTGCTGGGCGCCGACGAAATCGACACGTCCGGCCTGGGCGATGCGTTCGTGGTCTATCAGGGACATCACGGCGACGCTGGCGCAAACCGCGCGGACGTGATCCTTCCGGGGGCGGCCTACACGGAAAAGAACGGCACCTATGTGAACACCGAGGGCCGGGTCCAGCTTGGCCGTCAGGCCGTGCAGCCCCCGGGCGATGCCCGCGAGGACTGGAGCATTATTCGCGCGCTGTCCGGTGTGATCGATGCGAACCTCGACTATGTGACATTGGGTGACGTACGCGCGGCACTGGCGGCCGCCAACCCGGTCTTCAATCATGTCGATCAGGTCCAGCCCGCGTCCTGGGACACGTTCGGCACCGCCGGTGACATGGATCCGGCACCGTTCGTGAGTCCGGTCACCAACTACTACATGACCGACCCGATCAGCCGGGCGTCGGAGACGATGGCCGAATGCACGCGTGAATTTGACAACGCCAACGGCGAGAGGACCGGCACGGATGGTTGAGTTCTGGTGGTCATATGGCTGGCCGACACTCTGGATCGTCATCCAGATCTTGTTCATCGTTGTGCCGCTGCTCATCGTGGTCGCCTATCTGACCTACGCCGAGCGCAAGGTGATTGGCTTCATGCAACTGCGCATGGGGCCGAACGTTGTGGGCCCCTTCGGCCTGTTGCAGCCCTTTGCCGACGCGCTCAAGCTGATGACCAAGGAATTGATCATCCCGACGGGTGCGAACAAGGTGGTCTTCCTGATCGCGCCGATGCTGACCTTCGTGCTGGCGATGGTGGGCTGGGCGGTCATCCCGGTCGCGGATGGCTGGGTCCTGTCCGACATCAATGTCGGCATCCTGTACCTGTTCGCGATCAGCTCGCTCGGCGTCTACGGCGTGATCATGTCGGGCTGGGCATCGAACTCGAAATACGCCTTCCTCGGCGCGCTCCGGTCGGCGGCGCAGATGGTGTCCTACGAGGTCTCCATCGGTTTCGTCATCATCACCGTGCTGCTCTGCGTCGGGTCGCTGAACCTGACGGCGATCGTCGAGGCGCAGCGGACCGTGTGGTTCGCCATCCCGCTGCTGCCGATGTTCGTCGTGTTCTTCATTTCGGCGCTGGCGG
>JAQCFD010000267.1 GCA_027618305.1 Pseudomonadota bacterium | reverse complement strand
AGGCCATAAGGATCTGGAGACGTTCCTCAACAGCCACGCCAACCGGCCCCCGTATGAGGTGGCCGGCGACGGCGTTATCGAAACGGAATCAGACCCGCACTAGGGTTTGGCGAAACGCTCGTGCGGATCGCCCTGATCCGCACCCGACGGCAGCGTGCGCGCCGGATCTTCGATCCAGGCCAGGATATCACCCACCACGACATCGCCCTGCAGATCGCGCAGCAGCATGTGATAGCCGTCTTCGTAGACGGCGATCCGCCGCATGCTGTCGGACGCATCGGGCAGGCTGGCGAGCATCCGGCGTGAGGCCTCGGGGGGCACGATGTCGTCATTGGCGCCATATAAAAGCAGGGCCGGGGCATCGAACGTCGCCGCGGCGTCGAGGGCCTCGTCCATCAGATTGACGATCCCCCAGATCGCATCCACCCGCGTGTTCTTGATCACCAGCGGATCCCGGCCCAGGGCGCGCAGCATCTCGACATTGTCCGACGGGCTGCGCTTGATGCCCTGGCCGCTCAGCGGCAGCCACGGCAGGGTGTGGGCGAACAGCCACAGGCTCATGGATTGATAGAAGGGCATCGTTGCCCGGCCCCACACGGCGGGTGCGATGAGAATAAGCCCGTCCGCGTCGAGCCCCGCTTCGACCCAGGCCGACATGAGCACCGCGCCGCCCATGCTCTCGCCCATCCCATAGACACGTGCGCCGGGATAGGCTTCGCGGGCCGCCTCGATGGCGGCGCGGGCGTCGGCGCGCAACCTGTCGCCGCCGGGCCAGCTCCCGGCCTGATCCGACGCGCCGAAGCCGCGCTGGTCATAGGCGAGTGTTGCGATCCCGTTCTCGGCCAGACGCGGCCCGATCGCGGCGAAGGCGTTCGAATAGTCGTTGAATCCGTGCAGGGTCACGATCACCGAGTGGGGCGTGGTGTCGGGCAGCCATTGGCGCAGGGGCAACCGGGTGCCGTCCGGCGTGATGAAATGGCTTTCGGTCAGGGATGGTGGCATCGGTGTCTCGGCGAGGGGCCCGGGCCCCTGAGTGCGTGGCGTGCAGGCCAGAAGCAGGGCGGCCAATAGCAGGGGAAGGGCGGTGCGGAACCTCATGCGGTGTTCGTGGTGCCCCGGGTCAGGGCCAGGAACACGTCTTCCAGATCGGGTTCCTCGGTCGACAGGTCGGCCACCACGAGGCCGGCCGCCGACACGGCGTCAAGAATATCACGGACTTCCGTCTCGCTTGTGCGGTAGCGGAATGTGAGGGTGCGGGGGCCAGAAATCTCCACACTGAACGCCTGCAAACTGTCGGGCAGGGCCGGAATGTCCGAGGTCACCAGGATGCGCAGCTCCTTGTTGTCGAGCCTCTCGACCAGCGCGCGGGTCTCGTCGCACGCGATCACCTGGCCTTCATTGATGATCGCGATGCGGTCGCAAAGCTCCTCGGCCTCTTCCAGGTAATGGGTGGTCAGCACGACGGTGGTGCCGTTTTCGTTGAGCTCGCGCACGAAGGCCCACAGCGACTGGCGCAGTTCGATATCCACGCCGGCGGTCGGCTCGTCGAGGACCAGCACCGGCGGGTTGTGGACCAGCGCCTTGGCGACGAGAAGACGCCGGCGCATGCCGCCCGACAGGGAGCGGGAATAGGCTTCCGCCTTGTCGGCCAGTCCGACCCGTTCGAGAATTTCCATGGTCCGGCGTTCGGCCGGCGGCACGCCATAGAAGCCGGCCTGCACCTCGAGCATCTCGCGCGGGCTGAAGAAGGCGTCGAGATTGAGTTCCTGGGGAACCACGCCGATCGCCGCGCGGGCCTGGCGCGGTTCCCGGTCGATGTCGATGCCCCAGACCTTCGCCGTCCCGCCGGTCTTGATCACCAGGCCTGCGAGGATATTGATGAAGGTCGATTTGCCGGCACCATTCGGCCCCAGCAGACCGAAGATGCCGCCGCGCGGGACCTCCAGATCTACCGCTTTGAGGGCATGGACCCGGCCCCCGCCATCGGCCCGATAGGTCTTGTCGAGCCCCTCGGCCGAGATCGCCAGATCCGGCAAGGCGTCCGGCCAGCTGTCGCCCGGCATGTCCGCGGCGGCATCGGGCCGGGCTGGCGTATCGTAACGGGTCATGACGGTCGGTTGGTCCGGTGCAGAATCGGGATTCGGAAGATGTTGTCGCGATCAGGCGCTTCGCCTATGTATGGCGTCAACGCGTGCGGCACAACCGCCCGCGCATGATGATGAAGCCGATCCAGGGAGTTCGCCGACCATGCAGCCGCCCGAAATCATCGAGGTCGATAGCCGCGAGATCGCCTGTGACGGCGGCGGCGGTGCGCTTGGACATCCGCGCGTGTTCCTGAACATGGGCGAGAAGAATCAGATCGACTGCCCCTATTGCGGGCGTCAGTTCACCCTGTCTGCCGACGCGCCGGCGTCGGCCGGGCATTGATCACACCCGACCCGTCGCTTCCCGCGCCGCTCGTGACCAGGCGGCTGTCGCTCGTGCCCGTGGGACGCGACCTCGCGCGCGCGCTCCTGTCCGACCGCAAGGCTGCGGCCGACCTGGCCGGTGGTGCCATTCATCGCGATTTCCCCGACCCGGACCTGGCGACCAAGCTGCCGGCGTTTGCCCAGCGCCTCGACGATGCGGCGAATCCCGCGCTCGGCCGTACCGCCCCGCCGGACCCGGCGGGCTGGGGGTTGTGGCTGTTTCGCTATACCGCCGAGCGCATGATCGTCGGCGCCGCCTCGTTTACCGGTCCGCCCAACGCGGCCGGTGAGGTGGAACTCGGCTACCAGATCGTGCCGGTCCACCGCCGGCGCGGGCTGACGGTCGAAGGCTGTGCCGCGCTCGTCGCCTGGGCGTTCCACGACAGCGCCACCACCGCCGTGATCGCCGATTGCACGCAAGACAACATCGCCTCGATCCGAACCCTGCAGAAGCTGGGCTTCACCCAGGAGCGCACGGCGCGCGAGCGCCTTCACTGGCGCAGGCCCCGTCCCTAGGCAATTTACGATGGCGGGTCCGGGGGCAGGCGCACATGCCCGGCCGCATCGATGTCAAACCCCGGGTTCCAGGCCACCTCCCACAGATGCCCGTCCGGGTCGGCGAAATAGCCCGAATAGCCGCCCCAGAATGCCTCTTCGGCAGGTTTGGTGATGCGCGCGCCCGCACTTTCGGCCAGCGCCAGCACGTCGTCGACTTCCTCGCGTGAGCGGGTGTTATAGGCGAGCGACACGCCCCGGAAGCCTGAACCCTCGGCGTCGGGTAACCCCGCATCGGCGGCCAGGGCCTCGCGGCCATACAGACCGAACACCACGCCGGCAGCCTGGAAGAACACGACCGCGTCGCTGCCCAGTTTCGAGGGCGTCCAGCCCAGCCCGTCGCCATAGAAGGTCCGGCTGCGGTCGAGGTCCGCGACCCCGAGGGTGATGAGGCTGAGGCGCTGTTCCATGATGGTGCGTTCCGTCTGTTCTGGGTTGCGATCGTAACAAGCACGAGCACCCGGGTCTGGCCTATACTGCAGGCAAACGCACAGGGGAGAAGAACGCATGGCCGACTACACGCTTTATGGGCACCCGCGCTCGGGCAACGCCTACAAGACCGCGCTGATGCTGGCGTTGTCCGACACGGCCTATGACTTTGAGCTCGTCGATATCGCCGGCGGTGGCAACCTCGAGGCCGACTATCTCAAGGTCAATCCGCTCGGCAAGGTCCCCGCGTTGCGCCACGGCGATTTGCTCCTGCGCCAGAGCCACGACACGCTTCGCTATCTCGTCGAGCAGACCGGACAGTTCGGCCCCCACGGCTGGAGCGAGGAGGCGCGTATCGGCGACTGGGTCGGCTTCGCGGTGGATTTTTTCGGCTACGGCCTCGCCCGGTTGCGCTTCGAGTTGCTGTTCGGCGCCGGCCCCGGGCCGGTCTTCGAATATTTCAAGAAGACCGCGGACCGGGGACTCGGCATCATCGAGCCCCATCTGGCCGCCAACGACTGGCTGGTGGGCGACCGGCTGACGATCGCCGACATCGCCTGCTACCCGGTCTCGTCGTTCCTGGTGGACGCCGGCTACGACGCGGCGGATTTTCCCGCGCTGGTCGCCTGGCAGGCACGCTTCACCGCACTGCCAGGCTTCGGCACCCAGCTTGACCTGATGCCGGCGGACAACT
>JAQCFD010000013.1 GCA_027618305.1 Pseudomonadota bacterium | reverse complement strand
CAAAGAAGTGCACCTTTTGAAGGGAACCACCGATTACCGCCAATGCCTCGCCAAAATCCACCTGCGCATGGCCCGGCGGGTGGTGCAGCGGCACGAACATCTCCCGCGTCCGCTGACGGCGCGCCCGTACATAGTCCTTCACGATGGTATAGCCGCCGGTGAACCCGTATTCGTCGCACAGACGCTCGAAAATCCGCTTCACCGTGTGACGCTGCTTGCGGTGAACCTTGCTGTCTTCCTCCAGAATCCGGTCGATGATGCCGGTATAGTCGTCCAGCTTGGGGCGCCGCGGCGGACGCTGACGACGATACCCAGGTGGCACCGTGAAACTCAGAATCTTGGCAACCGTCTTGCGGTCGATCCCAAAAACCCGCGCCGCCTCACGATGGCTCAGCCCGTCAATAAGACACGCCCGTCGAACTCGCGCATACAAATCCACTGAATACATCCCCCCGCCTTCGATCAGTTCAACCCTGACGAAGGCTAGTCAATGGCCCCTTTTTGCTCCGCCCCTGCAGAACAATAAAAAAGCCGCTTCAGTGGGGGATTATTGCGCCGCCCTTCTCAAACGTTATGGTCAGCCGAGCGTGATCGTTACGGACCGCCTGCGATCGTACCGGGCAGCAATGAACGTGATCGGGAATGCCGCAGACCAAGAGTGTGGCCGTTGGCTGAACAACCGCGCGGAAAACTCACATCAGCCGTTTCGAAGGCGGGAAGGGGCGATGTCGAAATTCAGGGACATCAAAACCTTACAAAAGTTCGCCGCCGTTCACGCCTCAATCCACAACCACTTCAACCACGATCGTCATCTCAACAGCCGCGAAATTTTCAAGCAAAATCGCTCCGCCGCGCTGGCCGAGTGGTGCCAAATTACGGCGTAAGAACTGCATCATGTGGGATTTCGGAGACTGGTTCGCATTAGACTGACAGCACCCGCTTGTCGGTTTGCGCCTAGTGTATAACTTAATTGAGCGTTCGCTCAATTAAGTTATTGGGTGTTCGTTCAAAAATCATTACAGTTTGGATCAAGTGGGGGGACATGGCGCGCCAGAGAACATTCCAGAGCGAAGAGATTATCGACCGGTCGATCGATGTGTTCATGACCAAGGGTTATGAGGGCACATCTGTGCAAGACCTGGTCAATGCCACCGGCTTGCACCCTGGTAGCCTTTATAATGCGTTCGGCAGCAAAGAAGGGCTCTTCGAGGCGGCACTCGAACGCTTCAACACAATGTCGCCGTTCAACCGTTTGCTCTGCTTGGCTGACACCGCGCCACCGCGTGACTCGATTAAGCGGCTTCTTGCCGGTGTCGTCGATCCTGATGCACATGCCGATGGAGTCACCGGATGTTTGATATCCTTCGCCGCTGCGGAATTGGGCACCACGAACTCAAAGCTCTCCGAAAATCTGCATCGGTCGTTTCGACATATGGAAGACAGGTTGTGCCGCTTCATTGAGCGTGGGCAGAAAGATGGCGAGTTTGCGTCGACAAGAGATCCACGCGAACTGGCACAGTTTCTTCTCAGCATTGTTCAAGGCATCCAAGTGATGTCGAAAGTGACCAATGATAAGGCGTATTTAAGCGCCGCTACCGAGGTCGCCTTTGCGGCTTTGGACCAAATCGACGTGTGAGCACTGAGACATCAAAGCTCGGTGCCGCGAAGCAATTTGAACCGCGGAATAGGGTTCAAAAGTATCCGCGACGAGGAAGTCGTGGCCAGTGTTGGACCGTTTGTCGTTACACGCTTTTCGACGGATGACGATATTGCGGCTCTGAAAACCATAATTAGGAGGACTGAACAATGAATAGACTTACCGGTATTAGCGCGAGTGTGTTCCTAGCATTTGGTTTACTCGTTGGGACAAGCCCGGCGCAGGCGCAAGAAACGATTACGCTCAAATTCCACTCCTCATTCGGGAAATCTCCTCTCAACGAGGCACCGCGCTGGTGGATGGATGAAGTCGAAAAGCGGACCGACGGCAAGGTCAAGTTCACGCGTATTTTGGGAGGATCGCTCGGCAAGCTCACCGCGGCGCCGGAAAACATCAAGGTCGGCGCCTTTGACATGGGAAATGTTTCCGTCGTCTACAATCCGGGTTTGTTCTCGCTGAGCAATGTTGTGTCGCTTCCGTTCATCAGCAAGGATCCGCTGGTCCATGCCAAGGCCGCGCACGAACTCCATTCCGACGTCACCGGAGATGAGTTCGCGGCGATGGGTCAGAAATATATGGGCCCGGGTATGTGGACGCGGATCCAGATGCTGTCCCATGAACCGATCCGGACGATCGATGATCTGAAGAAGGCAAAGATTCGCGCGCATGGTGGTGCGTCGGAACTGCTGAAAACGCTGGGCATTACGGTCTACGGTATTCCGTGGGGCGAGTTGCCCGCAGCGGCCGAACGCAAGGTCGTTACGGCCGGTATCATCGGTGCGCCGGCTGACGCCTATGCCTTCGGGTTCGGCAAAATATTCAAGTATTGGGATCAGGAAGACTGGTTCTTCTTCCCGCTGACCTTCTCCATGAATCAGGATACGTGGGACGCGCTTCCCGACGATGTGAAAACGGTCATGGAAGCGGTGAACGATGAAATGGTCGTGGAAGGCCGCAAGTTAATGGCCGCTCAGGAGGCGAAATCCGGACCGGGGCTGACCAGCCAGGTCAAGGTCGTGAAGTTCGAGGAGATGGACAAGCTGATCGCCGCAAGGGACCAGACCTGGCAGAACTGGGTCGACGCCCGCAAAGCAGAGGGCAAAGATGGCCAAGCGGTTCTCGATACCTTCCTCGGGTTGCTCGAGAAGCACAAGTAGTTGGCTTCGACGACAGGTCACGACCGACAAGGTCCTTGATCCATAGAATGTAGGCCCGGCAGGCCCCCGCGCAGACTGGCGCGGGGCCCTGCCGGGTCGCCTAAGGGGGGAGCCGACATGAGCAACTTTGCCGCCATTGTCATCAGGCTGCAGGACCGGCTCGAGGAATGGTTCTGCTACGTCTCTGCTTTCGCGGTGGCGGTGATGATGCTGATCACGACGGTCGAGGTGATCGGACGGTCCCTCTTCTACAAGAGCGTGCCGGGCTCATATGAGTATGTCAGCCTGCTGTTCGTCTATCTGATCTTTCTGGGCCTCGCCTATTCCCAGCGCCGCGATGCGCACATAACGATCAGCCTCGTCTATGACCATCTGCCGCGCAGGGCCCGTCAGATCGTCCAGGGCGTCTTCCTGCTGATCGCGATGGTGTTCTTCGCCGTGCTGACCGTGACCAGCGCTGATTCGACCTGGACCAACTATGTGCTGGGCGACACGGTACTGGGCACCATCGAAATCGAGACATGGTGGGCGCGCGCCGGCGTTCCGGTTGGGTGCGGGTTGCTGGCGCTCCGGTTCCTGACGCAGTTCCTGCGCCTGGCGACCACCGGTGAACTCTACGAGGAAGAGGCGGCACGTCAGACGGCCGCGCAAGTCGTGACAGAGCCGGCGGAGGACGTATCATGAGCGACACATTTGGAATCCCAATAGTCCTCGTTTTTGCCGCGTTCATGTTGGTTCTGCGGATACCGGTCGGTATCGTCCTCATGCTCGCCGGCGCGCTGGGGTTCGCCCTCGTCCGTGGCACCGGTATCACCATGGACACGATCGGCGGGCGGATGTTCGATATCGGGTCGGGATACGCGCTGAGCGCTATTCCGCTGTTCCTCCTGATGGGGCATGTCGCGGCCAAGGCGGGGATCACCCAGGATATCTACGGGGCCGCGCGCGCCTGGCTCGGCCATCTGAAGGGGAGCGTGGTCCTGGCCACGACCGTGGCGGCGGTCGGCTTTGCCGCGTGTTCGGGCTCGACCACCTCGTCGACGGCGGTGTTCGGCCGGGTTGCCATCCCGGAGATGCTGCGGCTCAAGGTTGATCGCAGGCTGGCCGCTGGTTGTGTGGCGTCCGTCGGCACCCTGGCAGGTATGATCCCACCCAGCATCAATCTGATTGTGTTCGGCATCATCGCCCGCGAATCGGTGCCGCAACTTCTCATCGCGGGCATCATCCCCGGGCTGATGACCGCGTTTGCCTTTGTCCTGATGATCTACATCCGCGTCCGCCGGAACCCGGAACTGGCGCCGACCCTGCCGCGTGCCGAGCGCAGCGAAAGGATGCAGTCGTTGAAGGGAATCTGGAGTTTCCTGGCGCTCGGCGGCCTGGTGATCGGCGGCATCTATGCAGGCGTGTTCACGCCGACTGAAGCCGGCGCCCTCGGTGCGGCCGGCGCGTTCGTCATTGCCATGCTGCGCCGAAGGCTCTCCTTCGCGATGGTCAAGGAAGTCTTCCTCGAAACCGCAACGACCACATCGGTGATTTTCGTCGTCCTGGTCGGCGCGCTGATATTCACGTCCTATTTGGCGATTAGCGGGGGTTCGACCGCCGTATCGGAATTCATCGTCGGGCTTGATGTACCGCCGATTGTCTTGTTGCTCGGCTATGTCGTGCTGTTGCTGGCGCTCGGCTGCATCGTCGACCCGATCTCCGTTATGTTTCTCACGGTGCCGATCTTCGTACCGCCCTTGGTCGAGCTCGGCCTGCACCCGATATGGATTGGTATCATCGTCGCCAAGACGCTCGAGATCGGCATGATCACGCCGCCGATCGGGCTCAATGCGTTTGTGCTAAAGAGCGTCGTGCCGTCCTTCTCGCTGCGGGAGATATTCGGCGGAATCTGGTGGTTTCTGCAGGTCGAGTTGATCACGCTCGCGCTGCTGATCGTATTCCCGTGGCTGGCGCTGTGGCTGCCCAGCCTCGCATTCAACTAGACGCGCGATTGCCCATCGCGCCTGCAACCGGAGCCAGCGCCCATGATGCTTAGTGGAAAAAAAGTTATTGTCACCGGTGGTGCCAGCGGCATCGGCCGGGCCGCCGCGGTGCTGGCTGCGAAGGAGGGCGCGGATGTTGCGGTCGCCGATATCAACCCGGCAGCGGCCGAAGAGACCGCCGGGCTCGTGCGCGAGTGCGGGCGCGAGGCGCTGGTCATCGAGATGGACACCTCGAGCGCGGCCGATGCGCAGCGCATGGCGGACGAGACCGTTGCCGCCTTCGGCACAATCGACGGTATCGTCTGTTGTGCGATCAAGCAGAAGCCGGCGAAGCTGGAGGAACTCTCCGAAGAAGAGTGGGACATGGTCATCGATATCGGCCTGAAGGGCTATTTCCTGTGCGCCCAGGCCGCCGGACGGGTGATGCTGGACAAGGGCAGCGGTTCGATCGTGTTTGTGTCGTCCGTCGGCGGCGTGCAGGCCTATAACGGTGCCGGTGCCTATTCCATCGCCAAGGCCGGCAACGTAATGCTCGGCAACCTGTTCGGTGTCGAATGGGGCGGCCGTGGCGTGCGCGCCAACACGGTGTTGCCGGGCCAGGTGCCGACGCCGTTGACCCAGGCGATGTTCGACGACCCGGAAATCGCCGCCGGCCGCGCGGCGGTGGTGCCTATGGGCCGCGTGGGCCAGCCCGAGGAGATCGCCGAGGCTTGCGTGTTTCTGCTGTCCGAACGTGCTAGCTACGTCAATGCCGCCATGCTGAAGGTCGACGGTGGCCAGGCCGAGAGCAAGATGATGCATACGCCCGGCCGTAAGTGGGGCGGCAAGAGCATGGATTACGAGGCCGGTTAACCCGTTGCGGGGCATCTGGCGAAAACGAGAAAGCGACAAAGTAATGACCCGGTTCGAGAACAAGGTATGCATCGTTGCCGGCGGTGCCAGCGGTATCGGCGCTAAGACGGCGGCGTTGTTTGCCGAGCAGGGCGGACAGGTCGTCATCGGTGACGTCAACGACGAAGACGGCGAGGCGGTCGTTGCGGCGATTGGCGACAATGCGGTTTATGCCCATCTCGATGTCAGCGATCCCGCGTCGTGTGCGGCCGCCGTCGATCTTGCGGTGACGCGGTTCGGCGGCGTCGATGGCGTCGTCAACAGTGCTATCAAGATGGCGCCGGGACCGCTCAAGGACCTGGCCCACGCGGATTGGACCATGGTGCTCGACATCGGCCTGACCGGCAGTTTTCTGATGAGCCAGGCGGCCGGCCGCTGGATGATCGACAATGGCCGCAAGGGATCGATTGTCATGATTTCGTCGAACGGCGGCCGCAATCCCTACGGGATGTCGGGGGCTTATTCCACGACCAAGGCGGGGCTGATCATGCTGGCTCAGCATCTTGCGATCGAATGGGCCCAGTACGGCATCCGTGCCAACGCCGTCTGCCCCGGTCACACGGAGACGCCGCTGACGGCCTATCTCCAGGATCCGGAGATCAAACAGGCGCGCAGCGATGTGACACCACTCGGCCGTGTCGGCCAACCTGAAGACATTGCCAATGGTATCCTCTTCCTGCTGTCCGACGAGGCCGACTATGTCACGGCGGCAACCCTCGACATCGACGGCGGTATCGCGAAGAGCGTCATGAATCATATGCCCGGCCGTAAGTGGAGCTAGGACGTCCGCCCTCTGATCAGGATCAGAGCAGTCTGCGAGAGGCGAGATTTCGCATCAGGCTGGTAGGCCCGAAGGTCCATTCCGGGCATTCCGTCGACAGGCGCACCGAGTTCTCAAGCGTGCCCAGCATTTCGTTTTTGATCGTGACCAGATCACCGAGTTTGTGCGTGAACCCTTGTCCGGGAACGTCACGATCCTCGACGGGCGCGAACAGCGTTCCCATGAACAGGGCGATGCCCTCCGGATACTGATGGTGTCGGCCGATCGCCTGACTGACGAGATCCAGGGGATCGCGACTGATTTCGCGCATGGAACTCGCCCCCTCGAGGCGGAAACCGTCCTGCCCCGTGACGACCAGTTCGAGGTCGGCGTTTCGCACGTGGTTCAAGTCAAATGTTTCATCGAAAAGCCTTATGAAAGGTCCAATCGCCGAGGAGGCGTTGTTGTCCTTGGCCTTTCCCAGCAAGAGGGCCGAACGTCCTTCGACATCGCGTAAATTGACATCGTTTCCCAGGCTGGCGCCCTTTATGCGTCCCTTGCTGTCAACCGCGAGCACGATTTCGGGCTCAGGATTGTTCCACACGGAAATCGGATGGAGTCCGATGTCTGCCCCCCAGCCGACAGACGCCATCGGCTGTGCCTTCGTGAAAATCTCGGCGTCCGGACCGATCCCCACTTCGAGATACTGGGACCAAAGGCCCTCCTCGACGAGTGCCTCCTTAACCTGCTTGGCTTTGGCTGATCCCGGCACAATGTCCCGAAGGCTATTACCGATCGCACCGCCAATGCGTTCGCGAATGGAGGCTGCCAGAGATAAATCTCCGCCCGCGCGCTCTTCAATCACACGCTCGACGATCGAACCTGCAAATGTAACGCCGCAGGCCTTCACGGCCTGCAGATCGAAGGGTGCCAGGAGCACATTTGCAGCACCCATCACGCCGTGCATTCGCCGCGTCGCCTCGACGATTTCGTCCAGGCTGCCCATCTCCTCTCCCGGAACTTCTTCGAGTTGACCGACCGGATCATCGTGCTCAAGCAAATCCCGCATGGTCGGAATGTCCTTGCAGGTGACATCGAAAACCTGTCCGTCACGGATCTCAATAATCGATGGGCCGTCCAAGCCAGGTCGCCACAGACGGCCGACGAAACGGCCCGCGTCGGGAATAATGCGTTCCATCTTCGACTCCTCCAGTTGTGCGTTGTGCGCCGCCGTTCGAATGTCGCGAAAAGGGTGTCGTGAGAAGGGCTGCGGCTTTCTCTTCGTTCACCGACAGGTCGGAGGTTCTGCTAAGCGGAAGTAACCCAGGGTTCCGAGACTTAACATATTTGGGGGCCTCGCATCCTTGATGCAGGATGCCAAATTCCCTGTTTCTCGAGATGGGGAAATCCACTGGTAATGCCCGTTAGCCTATAGATTCCCCGGGCCAGGGATCGCCGATTTCGCCCCAGACGAATTGTATCCCCGCCAATTTCCCGACAAACAGGGAATCGTGGTCAGAGACGGTTTCGCTCCTGCCTCCAGGCACCGCCAACTCTTCTCGTTGCCTGTTTTATAACAGATGGTTGCAGAATGGGGCGCTCACGCACCCCACATCCAACCCCACAATTCCGCGTCGCTTGGGCGGCTATAGTTATCGCGCTGGGCAGCCGCACCGGTGCACCTGCACTGCGTTCGGTAGGCCGTAAACCTTGAAATCTATACTCTCCGCACGTCCGCTCATCTTCGAGGGGGGGGGCGGTTGGATCGACAAGTGCGACCCGGCAGGGTGTATAGGTGCCGTCTCACAACATGGTGCGATTTTTCGGATGTGTAAAGTTTGGCCGTTGGAAACTTATTTGCGAGCCAGCCGCTAGCACGTTTTTGCATTCTTGCGCCGACAGTTCAGTTAGTGCCGGTTCTCCGACAACTGCGACTTGCCCATCCCGCCAAACCGCTTGAGGGAAGGGTTACCAATCAGTTGGATCTGTAATCGGCTGTTACGCAAATTGCCTGATTGAGTGTGTTGAATCCCTGATCGGGGTGCTTGAATTCCCTGTTATCCCTTTCAGGGAAATCCCCTTCAAAGCCCAGAAAACTGCCGCTGAACTGATACATTTTGCGGATGCTATTGGCTGAAAAGGCCGTTTTCCCTGTTTATTCCCTGTAAAACAGGGATTGTGAACAGAGACGGGTTCGCTCAAGACTCCGTCCACCGCCAACGTTCCCGTGCATTCCAGAATTGAGTGCTCCGCCGCGCTTGCCGAGTGGCGTCAGTCGCCAATTCGGAGACCGGCTCGCATTAGACTGACACCACCAAAAAAACAGCTCGGAGCAGCGGGCGCTGTTG
Organism: Pseudomonadota bacterium; assembly: GCA_027618305.1. GTDB lineage: Bacteria > Pseudomonadota > Alphaproteobacteria > UBA6615 > UBA6615 > UBA8079. The sequence goes on along the minus strand of JAQCFD010000013.1, from coordinate 15,695 downwards.
CGGTCTGGACGCCAGGTCAGGTGCCGCAAAAAGTCTGGTAGGGCAGGATCGTTTGCGCTCCGGGTTCGGCGTAGTTCTCTTGACCTGCAATCACATCGAACGGATGACTCACGGCAGCGAGCAGCGCCTCGAAGGGGGACATGTCCTCGTGCTCGACTGCAGCGGTTAGAGCCTCTTCGACCTTGTGATTGCGCGGGATATAGATCGGATTGATCCGGTCCATCGCATCTGCGCGTGCCTCTGCTTCGACATCCTCTCCGGACAGCCGCGCCCGCCAGTTTTCCAGCCAAGCGTTGATCGCGGAAAGCTCGGTGAACTGGCCCTGCACGGGGATCGCATTGCCACGTAGCGCCGTGGCCAAGTGACGGAAAACCAAAGTGAAGTCGGCACCGCCTTGATGCATCGCTGTCAAAAGACCGCCGATCAGTTCGCCATCCGCTGCTTGTTCCGTGGTCAGGCCAATTTTCCGGCGCATTGCCGCCGTCCAGTACGCGTCATAGCGCGCGGGGATAGTGTTGATTACGTCGGTCAAAATCTCGATTGCGCCGTCCTTGTCGGGATCAATCAACGGGATCAGGGTTTCTGCCAGTCGCGCAAGGTTCCAGCCCAGAATGTCAGGCTGGTTGCCATAGGCGTAGCGGCCCTGGGTATCGATGGAACTGAACACCGTGTCCGGCGCGTAGCTGTCCATGAAGGCGCAAGGGCCGTAATCGATGGTCTCGCCCGAAATGGTTATGTTGTCGGTGTTCATCACACCGTGGATGAAGCCGATACTCATCCATTTGGCAACCAAAGCGGCCTGTGCTTCGGTGACGGCTTCAAGGAAAGCCAGATAAGGGTTCTCCGCATCTGCGGCGTCTGGATGATGGCGGGCGATGGCGTAATCAGCTAGTTGGCGCACCTTCTCTTCATCACCTCGTGCGGCGAAAAACTGCAAGCTGCCCACGCGCATATGACTTGCGGCCACACGTGTCAGAATCCCGCCAGGCAGGGGCGTTTCGCGCTGTACCGTCTCGCCGGTGCTGACGGCGGCCAGCGCCCGGGTCGTGGGCACACCAAGCGCGTGCATCGCTTCACCGATCAGATATTCACGCAGGACTGGGCCTAGCGCCGATTTCCCGTCACCGCCACGCGAGAAGGGCGTGCGGCCTGAGCCCTTGAGCTGGATGTCACGCCGCTTCCCGTGGACGTCGATAACTTCGCCGAGCAGAAGCGCGCGACCATCACCCAGCTGCGGGCTAAATCCGCCGAACTGATGGCCGGCATAGGCCTGTGCGAGTGGTGCTGCGCCATCCGGGGCGACATTTCCGGAGAAAATACTCGTCCCTGCATCTGTGTTCAGGACAACTGGATCCAGCCCGAGCTCTTCTGCCAGCGCGTGGTTCAGCTGCAGAAGTTTTGGTGCTTCTGCCGGTGCCGCGTTGCATTCCACATAACAGCCTTCGAGACTGCGCGAGAAGCTGTTGTCGAATGCGAACGTGGGACGGGTGGGGCTCAGATTGTTCATGGTTTGGGTTCCGGTGTCCTGACCCCAAGAAGATGGGTTTTATGCCGAAGATGTCCATGTTAGCCGACATCCGTGCCGGATACGGGTAGCTCGTTTGGGAGCATGATGTGTTCGCGGGGCAGTGTCAGACTAAGGGGCAGTGTCAGACTAAATCGGCTTGAGCGGAGCAGTCCGTAGCTTCGACGGATGCAAAATCCCTTCTGGTATCCGTTGTCTTTGCGTCGGATCGAAGGTGTCCTATTCGAACTTCTCCTGGGCGTGTTGTTTCAGATCGTTATTCGAGCAACAGGAAAGCACGTTATCGACCAAATGCCTCTCCCTCCGCCAATGTTGCCGCGCATTCCCATGTTGCGTGCTTCGGCCAGGTACCCATCGCGCGGTGGTGGGTGCTAACAACAATCTCACCAGCCGTTGATCCGCTCCCAGCGATCCACGACCTCGGTCCCGTCCACCACCTCGTAATGGGTATAGGCGGAAGCGGTGATGCACGCATGGTTGGGCAACACGCGGATCTTGGTGCCAATGGGCAGGAGGTCATACTGTGCCGGGTCGGATACTGGCACGATGCCGTGTTCCTGGCTGACCTTGGCGACATGCAGCCCTTCTATCGGCGCTAATGTCCGCGCATTGCACACCGCGCCATAACCCGCATCGGGCCAGCGGGTCGTGGCGCTGATATCCTTGGACATGGCCAGTGCGCCGGTATCCGTCACGATCTGCCCGACATGGCGGTTATGGGCGATCACCGTGCCCAGCACCGACAACGCCAGGTCATTCGGCCCGCAGGCCTGCCGCGAGAGCTGGTCGAGGTCGAAAAACACATACACGCCCGGCCGCATTTCGGTAATACCCTCATAGCTTTCGCCATGCATCGCCGTTGGCGTCGACCCGGCGCTGACGACAGGGCAGGGCAGGCCCGCATCGCGCAGCCGCTGTGCCGCATGGATGACGGCTTCCCGTTCTTCGCGCGCGATGCGCTGGATGCCTGCGATATCCCGCGCGCCATACGAATGTCCGCCATGGGTCAGCACGCCCAGAAGTTCGGCCTGCGGCGCGCCATCAATGATCTGCGCGATGTTCAACAGGTCTGGCGCATCCGGCAAAAGGCCGGTACGCCCATCGCCGCAATCAATCTCCACCAGTACCTTGAAGCGTTCCTGCCCGGGATGACCGACGATCGCCTGCGCCGCGTCGATGGAATCGATGATCACCTTCAAATCCGCACCCTGTGCGATCAGCGTCGCCGCCGCCGCGACCTTGTTCGGCGCCAGACAGACCGCATAGGTCATATCGGCAAATCCGTGTGCCAGGAAATACGCCGCCTCTGCCAGTGTCGACACGGTGATCGCACCGCTATGCCCCAGCGTCGCCAGCTTTGCCACAGGCACGGATTTCGCCGTCTTCACATGTGGGCGCAAGGCGACGTCGTGTTCGGTCATGCGCGCACCCATGCGCTGTGTATTGCGAGTAACGACGGCGCGTTCGAGGATCAGCGAGGGGGTGGGCAGGTCTTCAATATCCATGGTTCTTCCTTTGCCAGGCGTGACAAATTGTATTTTCCGCTGCCGTATTTTGTCTCGTTATGTCCCCGCGAATAATCCTGATCATCTCAGTTGGTCAGGCCTTCAACACCTGAGGGGAGTTGGAGGCTATCGAACGGCACTGTCAGAGCAAACGGGGATGATTTCAACTTCCAAGAGTGGGGTCACGACGGTCACGTAGTCCTGAATATCACGCCGCATTTCTACCTCAAGCGTCCGGGGTCGTTGGGGGCGCGTCCATATCAGCCGCGCTGTGGCGCGTTGCGGTTTCGATCGCCGCGCGATCCCATTGCGGCGCGAACTTGCCGATGAAATCGAACATCGCGCCGGTGATGTGTTTGCCCGAATGAAACATGATCTGAGGCACGGTGGGGTCGAAGAGATCGGCGACATCCACGATGCGCAGCGTATGGTCACGGTCCGGATCGTAGGCGACGGACAAAAGCACCGCGATCCCGAGCCCCATCTCGACATAGGTCTTCGCCACGTCGGCATCGATCACGCTCAGGACGACGTTGGGCTCGCATCCCGCATTCTCCAGCGCGCTGATTACGGTAATGCCACCCTCGGTTTGGGTGTCGAGCGTGATGAGGGGGTGCGCCGCGATCTTGGCGGGCGTCAGTTTGCGTTCCTTTAACAGAGGATGGCCGGCGGGGACGAACAGGCTTCGGGTGAGCGTTTGGCAGGGCAGGAATATCAATGGGTCGTCCTGGCCGATGGGCCGTCCGCTGATGCCGATGTCGGCCGCACCGGTCGCGACCCACTCCGCGACCATCGACGGAATTCCCTGCCGCAGGATGAGCTTCACGCGTGGGTACTGCTGGACGAATTCCTTAACTATCGCCCCTAGCACATAGCGTGCGTAGGTGTGTGTGGTTGCCACGACCAGCTCCTGGTCGCCGTCCTGTGTGAACTCCAGTGCCTTGCGTCGCAGGTTCTCTGTTTCTCGCAAAATCAGGTCAACGGATCTGATTATCGATTGTCCTGCGACCGTGAGGCCATGGATGCGATTGTTGCGGCGGATCAGCAGGTCGACCTTGAGCTCACGCTCCAGCAGACGAAGCTGTGTGCTAATCGCTGGCTGAGAGGCGCCGACGGCTTTGGCGGCGCGAGTCATGCTGAAGCCTTCCTGCGCGACGGCCTGAAGGTATTGAAGTTGCTGTAGTTTCATGAATACCCCAAAGTTTTGATTATACTATATATGTTTTACTTATGGTTCGCGCGTTTTCAATTCGTTGTTGTATGCAAATTTTCGTCGGCTTAGTGTTCTGATAGTGAATGTCTAAGAACAGGATGTTGCGATGAAATTGAGCTTTGTAATTCTCAACGGAGGTCGCGCAGCATGACGTTTTCCCGCGTGCCGCCGCGCCGTGTCGTGGTCGGAAATGGCCCGGACGGAAAGTCCAAGGTCATCTTCGACAGCAAGAACCCCCACCAGCATGGCCGGGGTGGCGGCGCGTCGGTGTTTTTCAACGAGATCTGGACATTCGACAATTGCCCGATCGACCTCACCGACCATCGTGATGGCGGCGACCGGGCGATGAGTCATTCGCCGCCGCCCAACGGCGCCCATTTCCGGCTCATCCAATCCGATATGGAAGACAAGGAGATCGACCAATCGGCCGCCGACGATCAGTTCGCGACGATGAACGTCACCGGTTTGTCGGAAAAGATGAAAAGCGATCGGCACTGGAACATGCACCGCACTCGTACGGTCGATTACGGCGTTGTTACCGAGGGCGAACGCATCCATGTGCTGCCCGATGGCGAGTTCGTCATGAACACCGGGGATATCATCGTGCAGCTTGGCCATTTTCATTCCTGGGACAGCTCACGCGGCCCCAACAACATGCTGTTCGTCATGATCGGCGGCGACAAGTACAAATAGAGAGCGGAACATGGCCAAGTCTGAACCAAGAGATATACGCCGCATCGTTGCCGCCAACGATCCCGACGACAATGCGGTCATCTACTCCGATGCCACCAATACGGATGTGCGCACCGACCCCGCGCGCCCGGGCTTCGCGTCGAACCGGATCTGGGTGACCGAGGGCACGCCGGCGCCGGTCGCCGGAGTCAAGGAGACACTGCATCTGCCGCACACCCTGGAGCCGCCGGTCGGCGGTTCCGTGTGCCGGTTCCTGACCATTCCGCCCGACGCATGGTTCATGGACGATCTGACGGATGAAAAGGTGGCGGATTATTTCGACGCCATGGGCTCGCCGGGCGCCTCGAAGCTCGGCACCGATGCGCCGCACCCCTACATGCAGCAAACCCGCACGTTGGATTACGTGCTGGTGATGTCGGGCGAGGTGACCCTCGTGCTCGATACCGAAGAGGTGCATCTCCAGCGGGGCGACACGGTGGTGCAGATCGGCGGCAGCCACGCCTGGAGCAACCGGTCGGACACGCCGTGCGAGTTGTTCATCTCGATGCACGACGGAAAGGCTTAGCGGGCCGTCAGGCTCAAAATATTCTCAAGGGTCGGCCAGACGGGCAGACCAATTGCGGAGAACTCTAACAGAGGGTGTTGAAAAGAGCGTTCGATCAAAAAACAATTTCCATGGGAGGAAACCACAATGAAGAGTTCATCCAAACTGTTGACCGGGGCGTTGGCTCTGGGATTAGGCCTTGCGGCATTCGCAGGCGCCCCGACACCGGCGTCCGCGCAGACGAAAATTCTCGTACATATTTTCGCGCCACCCAACTATCCCAACAACAGCCATGGCTGGGTCTACCTCAAGGAAAATGTCGAGCGCGACACGAATGGCCGGGTCGTTTTCGAGTTCACCCCGGGCAAGGTCGCCCCGCCGAACCGCAACTGGGACCATGTGACGAACGGCGTTGTTGATGCGGCGTATCTGCACACCGGATTCGAACGCAACCGCCTGTGGTTGCCGGAAGTGGGCCGGTTGACGGGGCATACGCCGACGGCGACAGCGCACTCGGTCGCCAACTGGCGGACATACAAGAAGTTCTTCGAGGAGAAGGACGAGTTCAAGGGCGTCAAGCTCCTGTCCCTCTACAGCTTTGCCGGCGAAAACATCTGGACGATGAAGAAGCCGATCAACGCGGTCAGCGACCTCAAGAACATGAAGCTGCGCTCCGGCGCGGGCCTTGCGGCCAACATCTTCAAGTCACTGGATATCGCGCCCGTTCCGTCGCTCGCGGCGGAAATTTTCCCGATGGTCTCCAAGGGTGTGGTCGACGGCATGACGGGCCCCGCGGCTCTGGTCACGGTGCTGAAAGTGGACCAGTTCATGAAATACGGCATCATCTATCCCGGTGCGTTCAACACGCTGGCCTGGACGCCGATCCTGAACCAGGAGAAGTGGGATTCGATCTCTGCGGATGACCAGGCAATCATGGAGAAGTATCTCGGAGAGGCCATGGCGCGCAGCGTCGCGGGTGAATGGGATCGTCGTGAAGCGGCGTCACGCAAGTTGATGGCGGAGAACGGCGTCGAGATCCATGAAGCGAGCCCGGCCTTCGTTGCGGAAGTCGAGAAGCGAACCGCCAAGTTCGCCGATGAATGGCTCGAGCGCGCCGCCAAGCGCGGCGTCGACGGCAAGGCGGCCCTGGCCTACTTCCGGGAACAGCTGAAAGAGGTCCAATAGGCGACGACGGCGTTCTGAGCGATGGATTTCGATCCGGAATCGGACTCGACGGAACCGACCGATGTGAAGTGGCGGCCAATGCATTTGTTGGTCGCCACCTTCATCGGTGTGATGCTGTTGATCGCAAGTCTCGACGTGACGCTGCGGTATGCGTTCGACGCGCCGCTCGATTGGGGCATCCCCGTCGTCGGCCTCATGCTCGGTCTGACGATCTTCAGCGGGATGATCGTCGTCACCGGCGAGGACGAACATATCACCGTGGGGCTGCTCGACCGCTGGATCGTCGGTCGTGGGAGAAAGATCCAGATCATCCTGGTTCATCTCGTGAGCCTTGGCTCGATCCTCTTCATTTCGGAGCGGATGATGTCTCTGAGTCTTCGGCATTTCGCGAACCAGAACATGCACATGATGATCGACATTTTTTTCTGGCCGTTCTCAGCAATCTTCGCGTTTCTGGCGTTGTGTTCGGCATTGCTGGTGGTGCGCAATCTTTTTCGCGTGTTGCGGCAGCGCGCCGAGGATGTCGAGGCGCCGGAGATACCCAATGTTTGAAACCCTGATTGGGCTGTCCGCACTGATCCTGCTGCTGCTGGCCCGGGTGCCTCTGGGTTTCGGGATGCTGATCGTCGGGTTTGTCGGCTCCGCCGTTGTGCGCAGTCCGAATGCCGCGCTCGCCGGGGTCAGCGCGACGATTTTCGATATCGCGATTTCGCCGTCTTTCGTTGTTTTGCCGCTGTTCCTGCTGATGGGGGCCTTCGTCGCCCAAGCGCGGTTGTCGGACGATCTCTATGACGCGGCCTATGCCTGGCTGGGCCATTTCAAGGGCGGGCTGGCCATGTCGACGGTCGCGGCCAGCGGCGGTTTCGCAGCCGTGTCCGGCAATTCGGTCGCGACGGTTGTGACCATGGCGAAGGTCGCGCTGCCGTCGATGCGGCGTTATGGCTACAGCGACAAGCTGGCGGCGGGCACAATCGCCGCGGGCGGGACACTCGGTATCCTGATCCCGCCGAGCAACGCCCTGATCATCTACGGGCTTTTGACCGAATCCGATGTCGGAAAATTGTTCCTCGCAGGCATGATCCCGGGGATTGTAACAATCCTACTCTATATCTTCGTGGTTCGGGCGATCGTTACTATCAGTCCCGAACAGGGGCCAGCAGGCGAGCGGAGCGGTTGGGGAACCCGGTTCCGTTTGCTTCTGCGGGTCTGGGGCGTGGTGGCCCTGTTCCTGATGATCATGCTCGGCATCACGTTTGGTGTCTTCACGCCGACCGAAGCGGGCGCTGCCGGTGCGCTGGGGGCATTGTTGTTTGCGGTGGGCCGCAGGCGGATATCCTGGCACGGCCTCTACCTCGCACTGTTCGACGCCGGCAAGACCACGGCGATGCTGTTCACCGTGCTCTTCGGGGCCCTGGCGCTGAATCAGTTTATCCAGCTGTCCGGCGTCGGTGATCAGCTGACGGATTTCGTCACCGGCCTTGAAGCCGGCCCAATGGTTTCGATCTTCGCCATTCTCGGGATCCTCGTGGTTCTGGGCATGTTCGTCGAGGGCCTGGCGATGATCCTGCTGGTGGTGCCGATCTTCGTGCCCATCGTCGATGCCATGGGGTTCGATCTTATCTGGTTCGGCATCTTCCTTGTGGTTGCGTCGGAGATCAGCCTGATCACGCCGCCGGTCGGCCTCAACGTGTTTGTGTTGAAGACGATGCTGAAGGATGTCGACTTGTCGACCATTTTCGCGGGCATTATGCCGTTTTTCGCGGCTGACCTTTTCCGTCTCACGCTGCTGATCTTCTTCCCGCAGATGGCCCTGTGGTTGCCGAGTTTGTTTTGACGAAATGGCTGGGCGTCGGCTTATCCACGGCCGTTGAGACACCGAATCTCGCCAGCTGTGAGGGCCCGGCCCACCTCAATCCGATGCGAGTTAGGGAATGTTGAAATGAATATTGTCCGTCTTGATGAAATCCCCTGGGAAGACCGTATCAATGTCGACAATTGGCCGAGCCGTGGGGGCACCTACTACAACAACCCGGAGACCGAGTTGTGCATCCGGCTGATCGACTACTCCTTTGGCGCCATTGAGCCGCGGCATGTTCATCCGGGCACCCACGCCACGACGGTTTTGAAGAACACGACCATCGTGGATGGATTGACGCTGGGGCCGCTCGACGTGGTGATCGGCCCGAGCAATGAGCCCCACGGACCACTCGAATATCCGATCGGCTGTTACCTGTTGTCGGCTTTCCAGGGCAGTTTCTATCACTCCGAGGTCGAGACCCTGTCCGAGGAGAAGCACTACCGGCTGGTACAGCACACGAAGATCGACTGGGTCCAGAAAGGTGATGGCTGCCGGGTCAAAACCCTTGTCGACCACGGTTGTGGTCGGCTTCTGGTCGAGGCCATTCGCATGGACGCCGGCGCGAGTCTCAAGCCTGAATTCCTCGGGGCCCTGCTGCACAGTGGCGGCGTGTCGGTCGGCGGTACGCCGTTGGGCGAGTGGGATTTCATCTATGCCGATGACGGTGAGCCGCGCGACGACGTGGTGTGTACGAGCGATGCGACATTGCTGGCCCTCACCATGCGCGATGCGGATGCCTAGAGCGGTTTGGGTCATGCATCACGCCGTAACGATGACAGAGAGTAATCGACATGAATATTGATCGGGTATCGCCGGAGTTTGACGCCGTCCTCGGTGATCGTCAGCCGTCGATCGATACGATCGCACATGGTTTGTATTTCGGCGAAGGGCCGGTCTGGGACAGGCGCGAGGACCGGTTTCTGTGGACAGAGATTATCGGTGACGCAATCTGGGAGTATCGGCCGGGCGTCGGCAGCCGGAAGCTGATGGCGCCGAGCGGCCATGCCAACGGCATGACCTTCGACCTGGAAGGCCGGTTGCTGGTCGCGGGCTGGTCGTCGCGCTCGGTCTGGCGCATGGAGCATGACGGGACGACCACGGTGTTGGCGTCGGCGTATGACGGCAAGCCGCTCAGCGGGCCGAACGACATCGTCGTGCGTTCGGACGGCACGATCTACTGGACCGACCCGCCCGGTGCGCTGTCCATCCCGGGTATGGAAGGCCACGACCAGCAGCGCTATCTCGATATCCAGGGGGTCTACTGCATGACCCCGGACGGGGAGGTGCATCTCGCCATCGCCGATTGCACCTATCCCAACGGTTTGGCCTTCTCGACCGACGAGAAGCTGCTCTATGTCAACGATACCCAGCTCGGCATCATCCGGGCCTTTGACGTCAACGCCGATGGCAGCGTCGGGCCGGGACGCCTGTTCAACAAGCAGACCGGCAGCGAAGAAGGGGTGGCGGACGGCATGAAGGTGGATGTGAACGACAATGTCTACTGCACCGGGCCCGGCGGCATTCACGTTACAAATTCCAGCGGCGACCTGATCGGCCGCCTGCTGATCCCCGGGCATTGCACGAATATCGCCTGGGGCGGGGACGACTGGGTGTCGTTCTACATCACGACGTTCCCCACCGTCGTGCGGACCCGCCTGGGCATTCCCGGCGTGGCGGTCTGGTGAGGGGAAAGCGATGACGCAGACCATGAACTTTGAGTGTGTGGCCGGCCCTTTCGAGAGCCCGGCAGTCGGTGTCGTCTGGGACGGCGAGGCTATTCTGTTTGCGCTGCGCGAAGAGCAGCGCCTGATGCGTTTCGACCCGGCCAGCGGGGAGGTGACGGAGGCCCGCAAATACACCAGCCGAACAGGCGGCCTCGCGATTGGCCCTGGCGGCGAACTTTATGGTGGCCAGGAAGCCAGCCGCCGGCTGATCGAGTTTTTGCCAGATGGCAGCTCGACCGCAATCGACGCACTGCTGGACGGCAAGCACCACAATCATCCCGGCGACCTGTCGGTCGACGGCCAGGGCCGGATCTGGTTTACCGACCCGTTCAGCCCGGTTCTTGCCCAGGGCCCGCAATTCTTCCCGCCGCTCGATCATGCCTCGGTGCTGCGGGTCGCACGTGATCATCGCCGTGCCTGGATCATGCGGCGCATGACCTTCGATACCCTGGCGCCGCGGGCGGTCCTGGTGTCGGCAGATGAGAAGACGCTGTATGTCGCCGAGGGCGAGCCGCGCCACGACCATGTGCGTGAGCTGCGGGCCTACCCGATCGAAGGGGACGGCGCGCTGGGCAGCCATAGGGTGCTCCATACATTCGGCGCGGACCATCGCGGTCCCCAACGGGGCATTGAGGGCATGTGCCTCGATGGGGATGGCAACATCGTCGCGTGCGGCGGGTGGACGAAGAACGGGCCGGGGCCGCTGGTCTATGTGTTCTCGCCCGCCGGCAGAATTTTGCGGACCCATGAACTTCCCGCCGATCAGCCGAACCGCTGCGCCTTCGATGGCCCGGATATGGCGACGCTCTATGTCACGACCGCGACGGGTGAGTTGCTGGCCGGCAAGGCTGCCGGCTGACCAAAATACGCGCCGGTCGCGCGGGGAATCAGTTCTTTCAAGTGAGGAGAAAAAGTGATGGCACAACTGCCCTACATATCCGACGAGGAGGCGACGGGGATCGTCGCGACCTTGTACAAGCACAACCGAAAACTCTACGGACGGGTGGCAAATGCCGTCCGGGTTGCGGCCCATTCGCCGAAGCTGGCCCAGGCGTTGTTCGGGTTCAACGTGCCGCTGCTGCGGGAAGAGATCACCGAGAATCTGCCGGTCCGTCTCAAGGCCTTGATTATTCTCAAGACGTCCATGCTGAACGGCTGCGCCCATTGAATCAGTCACAATTTAACGCTCGGTCGGGGGTTAGGTTTCGAAGATTCATTGATCGAGGCGCTGGAGGGTGACTTCCAGGCGTCCGATCAGTTCACGGCGGCGGAAAAGGCGGCCATCAAGTGGGCCGAGGTGGTGACCGAAATGACCTATCGGGGACAGAACCCCGAGGCAATGCCGGAGTTGAAGAAGCATTATAATTCCGCGCAAATCGTTGAAATCACGATGATTTCCGGGTTTTTCAATTTCTGGAACCGGTACACCGACAGCCTGCAGATCGATATCGAAGACGCGCCGGTGATGAACAAGTTCGCCAAGTCGGCGACGATCGATCCCGCCGATTATGTCGCCTACATGCGCGACTGCTGGTGGAACCACGAGGACGGCAAGGACGGGAAGTCCTAGACCGAACGCACGCCTCCGCAGGCGGTAGAAAAAGGGGAACAGAACGTCATGGCTAAGATGACCGGCGCCCAGGCGATGGCGCGAATGCTCGAGGATTACGGGGTGACCCATATTTTCCATGTGCCGGCGATTTTGCGCCGGACCATGGTTGAACTCGAGGCGTCGACCGCGATCAAACGGGTGCGCACCCATGGCGAGAAGTCCGCCGCATATATGGCGGACGGCTATGCGCGGGCCTCACGGCGGCCCGGCATCTGCATGGCCCAGACGGTCGGGGCGCTGAACCTGGCCGCCGGGCTGCGCGACGCGTGGCTCGCGCACTCGCCGGTGATCGCCATGACCGGCGGGCGTGACCCCGCCACGAAATTCCGCAAGGTCTATCAGCAGAATGATGATGTGCCGGTGTTCGACGCCGTCACCAAGTTCAACGCGACGGTCGATTCCGTCGAGCGATTCCCCGATATGGTGCGGCAGGCATTCCGGGTCGCGGTGTCGGGAACGCCCGGGCCCGTGCATCTGCAGTTCCGTGGCAATGAGGGGCAGATGGACGTCGAGGAGGCGGATATGGAGCCGCTCGTCGAGACCGCATTCTCCAAGGTCCCGCCGTTCCGTCCGGAGCCCGACGATGCGAGCGTCAGGAAGGCTGTCGAGGTTCTGCAGGCCGCCGAACGCCCCGTTATCGTTGCGGGGGGCGGCGTGCGCTGGTCCGATGCCGGGCCCGCAGTTGTCGCGCTCGCGGAGAAGCTCCACATTCCGGTCGCGACGTCGTTAAACGGCAAGGACTCGATCCCCGGCACGCACCCGTTGAGTGTGGGCGTTGTGGGTACCTATTCGCGCGGTTCCGCCAACCAGGTCGTGATGGAAGCCGATCTCGTTTGTTTCATCGGCACCGAGACCGGCGGCATGACCACCCATTTCTGGAAGGTGCCAAAGCTGGGCACGCGGGCGATCCAGATCGACATCGACCCCGAGGCGCTGGGCCGCAACTATATGCTCGACGCCGCCGTCCTGGGTGACGCCAAAGTCACCGTCGAACGGATGGTCGCGCACGCAGATGCCGCGACGGCGGCGCGCCGCGTCGACTGGATCGCCCAGGCCCGCGGCCATGTGGGGGGCTGGTACCAGCAGTATAGCGAACTGCTCTCTTCGGAGGAGGCGCCGACCCGGCCGGAACGCATCTGCAGCGACCTGTCCAAATATTTGCCCGAGGATGCGTTGGTCGTCGTCGACACCGGCCACGCCGGCATGTGGATGGGCGGCATGTTCGATCTGCAACTGCCGACACAAAGCTACATCCGCTGTGCCGGCCATCTGGGCTGGGCGTTCTCGGCGGCGATCGGTGCCCAGTACGGGGTGCCCGACCGGCCCGTCGTCTGTTTCACCGGCGATGGCGGCTTTCTCTATCACGTCGCCGAAATCGAAACGGCGGTACGCTGGAATATCCCGGTGGTGATTGTCGTGAACAACAACCACTCCGGCAACCAGTCCAAGCTCGGCTACGACCAGGTCTATGGCGGCAAGCAGACCGAACAGGCGCAGGAATTGTGGGTCTGGACGGATGTGAATATTGCGAAGGTCGCCGAGACGTTCGGGGCCCAGGGCCTGCGGGTCGAAAAGCCGTCCGAATTCGCACCGGCGCTGGAGAAGGCGATCGCGTCCCGGCGGACGACGATCATCGATGTTGTGACCAGTATGGACGCGCAAGCGCCATTGCCGATCGGTTAGAAGGAGAAGAGCCATGTCAAATGACTTGCCTATGACAGTCATCCGCCGACTTGTGACGGGCACGGATGAGCAGGGGCGTTCGACAATTGTCTGGGACGGGCCGGCACCGAATGCGGGCAACGCCGCGCTTGCCGCCCGCACCCATTGCACGAATATCTGGGTCTGGGACCGCGCGCCGATGCCGCTCTCCGGGACCACGGACGAGGGTGACACACCCTATGAATTCCCCGGGCCGCGCGGCGGCGGGCATGTGCGCGTCGTTGAGACGCTGGCCGCGCCGGAGGGTTACGATCCGGCGACGGATCCGGACGCGACGACGCCGCACGACCCCAAACCGCGGCCCAGCAATCGCAGCTGGGACCGGGGCGGCAAGAACATCTATTCGGCGGGCATGCACAAGACCCAGTCGGTGGACTTCGGAATCATGCTCGCCGGCGAGCGGGAACTGACCCTCGACGACCAGACGTTGATGATGGAGCCGGGCGATATCGCCATCCAGGTCGGCGCCTGGCACAACTGGTCGTCGCCGCGCCTGGGTTGCGTCATGGCCTTCGACATGATCGATGCCGAGTTCGTCGATGGCGAACAGGGGCTGGTCCAGGGCAATGATCCGGTGATCGAGCCCCCCGCCGACTACCCATGGCCCGACGGGGTCAAGCTGCCACGCCGGATCGTCACGACCGATCGCGAACCGGGGCGCTCAAGCCTGGTGTCCGACGGCCCCGCGCCGGATGTGCGCGTGGATCCGGCGCGACCGGGCTTCGCGTCGGCGCGCCTGTGGGTGATCGATCAAATGCCCGCCAGGATCGTGCTGGAGACGCTGCATCTGCCCCACACGATCGAACCCCCGAAGCGTGGTGCGGTCTGCCGGGTGGTGACCTATCCGCCGGACGCGAACTGGGAGGGTAAGGTAGGTGCCGAAGAGGTCGCAGAGTATTTCCGGTCGATGGGGTCGCCCGGCGCGTCCACCTATTCGCCATCGGCGCCGCACCCCTACATGCAGAAGGTGGATGCGATGGACTTCTGCTTCATCCTCGACGGTGAGATCGACCTGGTTCTCGATACGGGCTCGGTGACGGTGAAGGCGGGCGATGTCGTCGTCCAGCGTGGCACCAATCACGCCTGGAGCAACAAGTCATCGGCGCCCTGCAGAATGGCCGTCGCTTCCCATGACGGGGCGTACTAGCGCTGCGGCTCGAGGGTGGGTTGTGCTCTGGCCGGGGAATCACGCCGGTCGCCTGTTTGGTGCTCCAATGCCTCTCCCTACGCCAATTCATTGCTGTATGTCGCGTACGACGATGTACGCCACGCCATCACTTGAACTGTTCGCCCGGCGCATCGTCGAACGAGGCATAGTTGAGGCTATAAAGGCGTGCGTATAGCCCGCCATGGGCGACCAGCGCTGCATGGGGGCCGTTTTCGACGATGTGGCCGTTCTGCAGGACGATAATCCGATCGGCGCCGCGCACGGTTGCAAGCCGGTGGGCGATGACGATGCCGGTGCGGCCCTCGAGCAGGCGCTTGAGGGCTGTCTGGATCTGCCGCTCGGTATGACTGTCGATATTCGCCGTCGCCTCGTCGAGCACCAGGATTTTGGCATCCGCCACCAGGGCGCGGGCAAAACTGAGCAGCTGGCGCTGGCCGAGGGACAGGTTGCGGCCTTGTTCCTCCAGAATGGTGTCGTAGCCGTTGGCGAGGAGGGTGATGAAATCATGGGCGCCGACCACGCGCGCCGCGCGTTCGACATCCTCGCGGGTCGCCCCGACGGTCCGGTAGCGGATATTCTCGAAGATGGTCCCGGTGAACAGGAAGGGGTCCTGCAGGACCATGGCGATGTGCTTGCCCAGTGCGGCTTTGGCGTAGTCGCGCACGTCGTGACCGTCGATCAGCACCGCGCCCTCGTTGATCTCGTAGAAGCGATGCAGCAGCGACGTAATACTGGTTTTACCCGAGCCCGTCGGGCCGACCAGGGCCACGGTTTCGCCCGGCGCCACCGTGAAACTGACATTCTGTAATACCGGCTGGTTCTCGACATAGCGGAACGTGACGTCGCGAAATTCGACCGATCCCTCAATGCTGTCCGGGTTGAGGGCGTCGGGGCGGTCGTCGATCGCCAGGGGCACGTCGAGAACTTCGAAGATTCGTTTGCCCGA
>JAQCFD010000266.1 GCA_027618305.1 Pseudomonadota bacterium | reverse complement strand
GCCAGCTGTGGCAGGGCATCGAATTCTGGCCGGGTGAGGGGCCGGACAGAGGCGTAGCCGCGCAACAGCGCACGGGCCTTGGTGACGTTCAGGCTGTTGTCGGCCTCGAAGCACCAGGCGTTGATGCAGATCGCCAAGTCGTAGGCGAGCGCGTCATTGCAGGCGAAGTAGAAATCGATGAAGCCCGACAGATTCTCCCCGAGGAAGAAAACATTGTCGGGGAACAGGTCGGCGTGGATCACGCCGGTCGGCAAATTGCCGGGCCAGTTGGACGCGATTTCACCGAGTTCTGCGTCGAGCAGGTCCCTCAGGCCGGGGACGACATCGTCGGCCTGGTCGCGGGTCTGCGCGCCGAGGGCCTGCCACCCCGCAATGGACATGTTGTTGTCGCGATGGCCGTCGAAACTCTGTCCGGCGTCGTGCATCCGCGCGAGCGCGGCGCCGAGCGCGGTGCAGTGTTTGGGCGTGCTCTTCTTGGGCCAGATGCCGGACAGGAAGGATACGATCGCGGCCGGCCGGCCGGCGAGTTCGCGCAGAGCGGCGCCATCGCGTCCGTGGATCGGCGTCGGACAGGAAATCCCGCTTTCCGCCAGATGATCCATGAGGCTCAGAAAATAAGGCAGATCGGCCCGATCCACCCGTTTTTCATAGAGGGTCAGGATGTAGCTCTGGGGTGTGGTCGTGTCCGCCGACACGGTCTGCAGCAGGTAGTTGGTGTTCTCGACGCCTTCCGCGATGCCCTTGAGCGATACGACATCACCGATGTCGTAATCGCCCAGAAAGGCGACGAGGTCTTCATCGTTTACGTCGGTGTAGACAGCCATCGGAGCGTGCCGCTAAGCGAGCAGGGCGCGGGGGAGGTTGAAATGTACATTCTCCTCGCGCACTGAAATCTCTTCGATCGTGACGTCGTACCGTGTGCGGCACGCCTCGACGAACTCCTCGACGAGCGTCTCCGGCGCGGATGCCCCCGCGGTCAGCCCGAGGGTGCTGTAGCCTTCGAAACGCACCCAGTCCATACCGCTGGCGCGTTCGACCAGGACAGCGTCCTTGCAGCCCGAACGCAGCGCCACCTCGACGAGGCGATTGGAGTTTGAGGAGTTGGGCGCGCCGATCACGATCATGGCGTCGCAGCGTGCGGCAATGGCCTTCACCGCCTCCTGACGGTTCGTGGTCGCGTAGCAGATATCCTCGGAACCAGGCTCGGCAATATTCGGAAATTTCGCGCGTAAGGCTTCGACGATTGCGGCCGTGTCGTCGACCGACAGAGTCGTTTGCGTCACATAGGCGAGCGGTGTCTCCTGCGGAATATCCAGGGTCGCGACATCCTCGACGGTTTCGACCAGTGTCATTGCATCGGCCGACAGCTGACCCATGGTGCCGATCACCTCCGGGTGCCCTTCATGTCCGATTAACAGGATATGCCGCCCGGCGCGTTGTTGGTGCTGGGCCTGATTGTGCACCTTGCTGACCAGCGGGCAGGTGGCATCGAGGTAGAACAGATTGCGGCGATCGGCCTCTGCCGGCACGGATTTGGGCACGCCATGCGCCGAGAAGATCACCTTCGCGTCATCGGGAACTTCGGAAAGCTCGTCCACAAAGATGGCGCCCTGTTGCTCGAGATTCTCGACGACGAACCGGTTATGGACTATTTCGTGACGGACATATATTGGCCGGCCGTAACGTTCCAGCGCCTGTTCGACGATCTGAATGGCCCGATCAACACCCGCGCAGAAGCCCCGCGGTTGCGCCAGCAGGATCGTCAGAGGTGATTTCGTCATCGATGCATTCCGAAACGCGTTGGGGAGCCATGACTGACCTTGTTCTGGGTCCGCCGCTCTCGTAAAGTTTTTCGCGCGGTCAATTGCCGCGTACCCGTAATATCTTAGTGGCGCTGCACGGTGCAAGGCACGGTGCGATATGTGGAGAAAAGTGATGGCCGATCCGGAGATTCCGCAAAAGGAACCGATCGCCGTGGATGTGATGCCAGGGCGGAAATATTGGTGGTGTGTCTGCGGAAAAAGCAAGAAGCAGCCCTTCTGTGACAGCGCCCATAAGGGCACCGATTTCGTGCCGGTCATGTTCGAAAGCGATGAAGCCAAAACCATCTGGTTCTGCTGCTGCAAGCAGACCGGTGACAAGCCGTTCTGCGACGGCACGCACAACTCCCTCTGAACGGATAGCCGTTGATCTCATGCAATTCTTGAACACCGGACGGGCCAGGACTGGCTGGGCGGCACTTGCGCTGTTTGTTCTCGCCGCCTGCCAGCAGGGCCCGGCGGCCCCGGCGCCGCCATGTCCGAATATTGTGGTTGTCCAGGACGCCTCGGAAATAACCCAGTTTCTGCCGGGTCCGGGGCGCGATCTGACCGACGTCACCCTTGAGGCGCAGATCGCGGATTTTCGCGGTTTCTGCGATACGGACATCAAGGATGACAGGTCCGGGACCGTGGATGTGGAGTTGCAGCTTTTGATGGTCGCAACGCGCGGCCCGGCAGCGGTGAGCCGCGATGCAACGATCAGCTATTTCGTCGCCATCGCCGACAAGGACGAGAACATCCTGGCGCGCGAGGAGTTCGAGACCAGTATCAGGTTTGAGGGCAATCGCAACCGGGTCAGCTTTGGCGAAGAGTTGACCCAGAAAATTCCGTTGCAGCCCGGTCAGCTTGGTGATGCGTTCAGCGTCTTCGTCGGGTTCGTGTTGACGGACGACGACCTGAAATACAACCTCAGAAAGCGTGGACGTTAGTCCACAGCCGCTGTTCGGCATCGGTTGACTCCTTCCCGGTGAGGCATAATGTCCATGGAGGAGTGCGGCCCGAGTCGCACGCTGTTGTTGAGTAAAATTGTCATGTGACCCCAGCGGGAGAGACCGGCTTTTGTCGCCGGCGCCGAAGGAGCAACCGCCCCGGAAACTCTCAGGCATCCAGGACCGCAAGGGGGATGACACTCTGGAAAGCAGGCCCGGCCGGGTAATCCGGTCCGGGGCCTCACCGAAGGCGTAAACCGTGCCCGGAAAAGTTCCGCGGGCGGTGAATCTCTCAGGTCTGACGACAGAGTGGGGCAGGCGGCGCAGTGGGTGCGCTGTTCGGCTTGGCTCGGACCGGGAGAGCGGCGTGGCGTCAGTTCCAGATACGGAAATTCGCAGAACCCCCCTGTACGACCTGCACGTGTCGCTGGGTGCCCGCATGGTGCCCTTCGCGGGCTATGCCATGCCGGTGCAGTACCCGGCCGGCATCATCGCCGAGCACAATGCGACCCGCAGCGCGGCGGGCTTGTTCGATGTCTCTCATATGGGCCAGGCAATCCTGCGCGGTGACGATCCTGCCGCGTGTTTCGAACGGCTGGTTCCGGGCGACATCACGAGCCTGGCGACCGGCCGGATGCGCTACACGCTGTTGCTAAACGATGCAGGCGGCATCCGCGACGACTTGATGGTCACCCGGATCGAGGAGAATGGCGTCCCGGCCCTGTTCCTGGTGGTCAACGCCGCGTGCAAGGAGGCGGATTTCGCCCATATCGCCGCGCAGCTTGGCGGCGATGCCGAATTGGAAATTCTCGAAGACCGCGCATTGCTGGCGCTCCAGGGACCAAAGGCCGAGGCGGTCCTCGCCGCATCGGCGCCGGCCTGCCGCGATCTCGTTTTTATGCAGGGCGTGGAGATGACCCTCGATGGCGTGCCCGCATATGTCACGCGGTCGGGCTATACGGGCGAGGACGGTTACGAAATTTCGGTCGCGAACGATGCGGTTGCCGGACTGGCGGCGCGCCTGCTGGCGCATGGGGATGTCGAACCCGTCGGGCTGGGGGCACGGGATTCGCTGCGGCTGGAGGCGGGGTTGTGCCTCTACGGCCATGATATCGACGAAACCACGTCTCCCATCGAGGCCGGCCTGGCCTGGGCCGTCGGCAAATCCCGGCGTGCGGCGGCGGATTTTCCGGGCGCCGAGACGATATTGCGGCAACTGGCGGACGGCCCTGCGCGCAAGCGCGTGGGGATCCGGCCCGAGGGCCGCGCACCGGTGCGCGAGGGTGCCGTGATCCGCGATGCGGGAGATGCCGAGATCGGGGTTGTCACCAGCGGCGGGTTTGGCCCGACGGTCGGTGGCCCCGTGGCGATGGGATATGTGAATGCCGCCAGTGCCATGTCGGGCACGGCACTGAAGATCGAACTGAGAGGCCGATCAGTGG
>JAQCFD010000012.1 GCA_027618305.1 Pseudomonadota bacterium | reverse complement strand
GGTCGGGGCCACACGGTGGATTTTCAGCTCAACGAGGAACAGTCCGCGATACAGGACATGGCGCACGGTTTCGCGACCGACGAGATGCTGCCCCATGCCGAGAAATGGGACGAGGAATGCATCTTCCCGGTCGACACCCTGCGCGCCGCCGCGGCGCTGGGGCTGGCCGGGATCTACTGCGACCCCGAGCATGGCGGCTCGGGGCTGGGGCGGCTGGACTCGACGATCATCTTCGAGGAACTGGCGAGCGCCTGCCCGTCGACGGCCGCCTATATCTCGATCCACAACATGTGCGCCTGGATGATCGACAGCTTCGGCGGCGACGCACAGCGCGCGAAGTTCCTGCCCAGGCTCACGACCATGGAACATTTCGCCAGCTACTGCCTGACCGAGCCGGGCTCGGGGTCGGACGCGGCGGCGCTGCGCACGAGTGCCAAACGAGACGGGGACGAATACGTCATCAACGGCTCGAAGGCCTTCATCTCCGGCGGGTCGGCCGCGGACGTCTATGTCTGCATGGTGCGGACCGGGGACGACAGCCCCAACGGCATCAGCTGCATCGCCGTGGAGAAGGATTCGCCGGGGCTCTCCTTCGGCAAGCTGGAGAAGAAGCTCGGCTGGAACAGCCAGCCGACCGCGGCGGTGATCTTCGAGGATTGCCGGGTGCCGGTGGAGAACCTGATCGGCGCGGAGGGCGAGGGGTTCGAGATCGCCATGCAGGGGCTCGATGGCGGCCGCCTCAATATCGGCGCCTGCTCGATCGGCGGCGCGCGCGCCTGCCTCGATGCGACCCGGGACTATCTGAAGGAACGCAAGCAGTTCGGCCAGCCGCTGGCGGACTTCCAGGCGCTGCAGTTCCGCCTGGCGGACATGGCGACCGAGCTCGACTCCGCGCGGCTGATGATCCACCGCGCCGCCTGGATGCTCGACAACAAGATGCACGGCACCACCGTGGCGGCGGCGATGGCCAAGCGGGTGGCGACGGACACCGGCTTCGAGGTGGTGAACCAGGCCCTGCAGCTGCACGGCGGCTACGGCTATCTCAAGGAGTTCCCGATCCAGCGCTATCTGCGCGATCTGCGGGTGCACCAGATTCTGGAAGGCACCAACGAGATCATGCGGGTGATCATTTCCCGCGATCTGTTGCGCCAGTAGTTTTTCCCAAACGTAGGTTTTCACAATGAATGACGAACCCGAAGTCCTGCTCGAACAGCGCGGGCGGATTGGCCTGATCACGTTGAACAAGCCCAAGGCGCTGAACGCGCTGTCCCTGGCCATGATCCACGCGATCGCGCCGCAGCTGAAAGCCTGGGCGACGGATGACGGCGTGGACGCGGTCGTCATCCAGGGGGCGGGCGAGAAGGCGTTCTGCGCCGGCGGCAATATCCGCGATCTGTATGAGGGGCGCGGCACCGATTTCGGGCCGACCTATTACGCGGCGGAATACAAGCTGAACGTGCTGATCCACACCTATGCGAAGCCCTACATCGCGCTGATGGACGGCGTGACCATGGGCGGCGGCGTGGGCCTGTCGGTGCACGGGTCGCACCGGGTCGTCTCGGATCGAATTTTGTTTGCGATGCCGGAGACGGGCATCGGCCTGTTCCCCGATATCGGGGCCAGCTGGTTCCTGCCCTGCTGTCCCGGCGAGATCGGCATGTATCTCGGGCTGACCGGTGCGCGCCTGCGCGCGGCCGACACCCTGTATGCGGGCATCGGCGATGTTCATGTGCCGGCCGAGCGGAGCGACGAGCTGATCGCCGCATTGGCGGGGGCCGCGGCCCTGGACGGGGACGGGGTGTCGTCGATCTTGCGTGACTTTGCGGTCGACCCCGGCGAAGCCCCATTGGCCGAACATCGCGAGGCGATCGACCGCTGTTTCGCGGGCGACAGCGTCGAGGATGTTCTGGCCCGTCTCGCGGCCGAGGACAGCGACTGGGCACGCGATCAGATCGCGACACTGGCCACGAAGTCGCCGACCGCCATGAAGGTGACCCATCGGCAGTTGCGTCTCGGCGCCCGGATCGAGGCGATCGCCGACATCATGGCGATGGAGTACCGCATTGCAGACCGCTGTTTCCGGGGTCATGATTTGTTCGAAGGCATCCGTGCCGTCGTGATCGACAAGGACGGGTCTCCCCAATGGGACCCCACGACACTCGAGGCGGTAAGCGACGCCGATGTCGATGAATATTTCGAACCCGTGGCGGGCGAGCCGAGTTTCGGCTGACTTTTACGGCGACAATCAGGGAGAGAATGATGGCGAAGATCGGATTTATTGGCCTGGGCAACATGGGCGGCCCGATGGTGGCCAACCTGATCGCGGCAGGACACATCGTATCGGTGTTCGATATCTCGGCGGATGCGGTGAAACGCGCGGTCGATGGCGGTGGCGTGGCCGCCGACAGCGCCGTCGCGACGGCGGATGGGGCCGATGTGATCATCACCATGCTGCCCGCGGGCGCGCATGTGCGCTCGGTCTATGTCGCTGATGACGGTGTCATGGACGCGCTGGAGAAAGGCGCACTGGTGATCGATTGCTCGACCATTGATGTGCCGACGGCGCGGGACATGATCGTGGAGGCCGAGAAGCGCGGGCTTGAGATGATCGATGCCCCCGTGTCGGGCGGCGTCGGCGGGGCAACGGCCGGAACGCTCACCTTCATGTGCGGCGGCACCGACAGCGCCTTCGGCCGCGCGGAACCCATCCTCCGGGCCATGGGAAAGAACATCTTCCACGCTGGCGATGCGGGGGCGGGCCAGTCCGCGAAGGTCTGTAACAATCTGATGCTGGCGATCCAGATGATCGCGGTGTCGGAAGGCTTCGGCCTGGCCGAGAAGCTTGGCCTGGATGCCCAGAAACTGTTCGACATCTCGTCGACCGCGACCGCCCAATGCTGGGCGATGACCAGCTACTGTCCGGTCCCGGGCCCGGTGCCGACGTCACCGGCCAACAATGATTATGCGGCGGGATTTACCGTGGCGATGATGCTGAAGGACCTGAAGCTGTCACAGGAGGTCGCGAGCGCGACGGGTGCGAACACCCCGCTCGGTGCGCATGCGACCGAACTCTATGACGCCTATGCGGCGCTCGGGAATCAGGGTCTCGATTTTTCGGCGATCATCCGGCACATCACGGGCCGGTGAGGCGGCGGTGGACCAGGCGGCGGAGCGGGTCGGTGTCAGCCGGCCGCGACGCTGCGCTTGCGACAGCTGCCGCACAGACGGTTGTGCCAGCCTTCGCTCTCGAACTTGTTGCCGCACACCATGCACGAGCGTTCGATCGCGTCATCACCCTGCGCGCGCACACGGCCATAGGCCTCGGTCTCGCTGACC
The DNA here is from genome assembly GCA_027618305.1 of Pseudomonadota bacterium. GTDB lineage: Bacteria > Pseudomonadota > Alphaproteobacteria > UBA6615 > UBA6615 > UBA8079. Next base: position 21,387 of record JAQCFD010000012.1, on the reverse strand, counting down.
GCGTCTCCGCTGGTCGTCTGTGTGTTTGCGCTTTCCAACTCTGCACCGGTCTGTGTCACGGCCTGCTCCTTCGTAAATGGCGTTCGTCGTATCCCGAACGCCACCAATATTCCCCCACGAACATGCCGCTATTGCGGCAGGATCGTGCTGTAAAATGCTATTTCTGGTCCGCCGATCGCGCGAAATATGACCGCCCAGCCATACTGAATTGGGCTATCATTCAGTGTAATACATTGAAAACACTGATAAATATTTCGTGGCAATGGCACCAGGCGCTGCTCCAGCAGCACGCGTAAAAAAGGTCACAATGGCGGAAAAGTCAATGCGGCATTCTCGACATCCCATTTAGTGAGACATGCGGTGAGTTCAGCGAACAAATTTGACTACATCATCGTCGGTGCCGGCAGCGCCGGCTGCGTTCTTGCCCATCGCCTGAGCGCCGATCCGGATATACGGGTTTTGCTGCTCGAGGCGGGGCCGCGCGATGCCCATCCGCTGATCCACATTCCCGTCGGCAACGGGAAGATCATTCCGAACCCGAAATACAACTGGCAGTTCGAGACCGAACCCCAGGTACATCTCGCCGGGCGCCGCATCCCCTGGCCGCGCGGCAAGACCCTCGGCGGGTCGTCCTCACTGAACGGTATGATCTACATACGTGGCCATGCGCGTGACTATGACCTGTGGCGCCAGGCCGGGCTCGCCGGATGGTCCTATGCCGACGTCCTGCCCTATTTCAAACGGGCCGAGGGCAATGTGCGTGGCGGCGATGCCTTCCATGGCGGCGACGGACCGCTGACGGTCAGCGATGCGGCGCATGATCATTCGCTCTTCGACGCGTTCGTCGCGGCCGGATCACAGGCGGGGTATCCGACCAATAATGATTTCAACGGCCCCGAGCAGGAAGGTTTCGGGCGCTACCAGTTCAACATTCGCAACGCACGACGCTGGAGCGCGGCCGCGGCCTATCTGCGCCCCGCACTCGCCCGTCCCAACCTGACGGTCGAGACCGGCGCCTTGACCCAGCGCGTTGTGTTCGAGGGTGGCCGGGCCGTGGGGGTGCGCTATGCCCAGGGCCGCCACGAGCAGATGGTGCGGGCCGATCGTGAAGTGCTGCTGTCCGGCGGTGTCGTGAACTCGCCCCAGCTGTTGATGCTGTCCGGCATCGGCCGGGCGGACGCGCTGCGGTCCCATGGCATCGATGTGCATGTGGACCGGGCCGATGTGGGTGGAAATCTGCAAGACCATCTCTGCGTGCACACGGTGCACACATCCAAGGTTCGCACCCTGACTGATGATCTGACACGGACGGAGCGCGGCGCGGTGTCTCTGGCGCGTGCTGCGTTTCTGCGCTCCGGCCCCGCGGCGGGGTTCCCGCTGGAAGGCGGGGCCTTCCTGCGCACGTCGGACAGCCTGGAGATGCCCGATGTGCAGTTTCACTTCAGCGCCGGGAACCTGTTGTCGCTGATCCGGCGGCCCTTCGCCGGCCACACGGCGGATCACACCCGGCCCGACGCCTTCATGTGTCATGTCTGTCAGTTGCGCCCGGAAAGCCGCGGCGAGATCCGATTGCGCTCGGCCAATCCCCGCGAGGCGCCGATCATCGCGCCGAACTATCTGTCGGAAGTGCGCGACCGGGAAACGATGCGAGATGGCTTCAAGGCCATGCGCGAGGTGATGCACCAGCCGGCGCTGGCGGCGTTGAGCGACGGCGAGATCTGGCCCGATCCGAATGTGCGATCGGACGCCGACATCGATGCGTTCATCCGCAACACCGGGGGGACGGTCTATCACCCGGTCGGGACGTGCCGCATGGGCAGCGATGAGGGGGCTGTCGTGGACGAGACCTTGCAGGTGCGCGGCGTGGACGGGCTGCGCGTGGTCGATGCCTCGGTGATGCCGACACTGGTCGGCGGCAATACCCACGCGCCGACGGTGATGATTGCCGAGAAGGCCGCCGACATGATCCTCGGCCGGCCGGCACCGAAGCCGGAAAACTACGTCTAGGAACTGCGCCTACGCGTCTTCCAGAACAGCGATGGCGCTGATCTCCACCAGATAATCCGGGTGGGTCATGTTGCTGACCTCGACCATGGTCGAGGCGGGCAGGGGCGGCGCGAAATACTCGCGACGTACCTTATGGACCGCGTCGAAATGCTCCATGTTCCGGACATAGACATCGACCCGGCAGATGTCGGCCATGGTGCCACCGGCTGCCTCGACGGCCGCCTTCAGATTCTCGCAGACCTGTCGGGTCTGGGCTTCCGGATCGCCGACCCCGGCCACCGATCCGTCGGGTGTGTGGGCCGTCATGCCGGAGATAAACACCAGACGGCCCCGTGCGGCCACGGTGGTGGCGTGGGAAAAATGTCCGCCCGGCGCCTTCATCCTCGGCGAGGTGATCTGCGTCTTGGCCATCGATGTTCTCCTGATCGACCTGCTTTTAGTTGCCCTCGGCGCTCTGTGGCGCCGCATCCGGGTTCCATTGTCCACGGCGCATGCGGGTGATTTTCACGCTCTTGAAGGTGCCGGCCATGCGCAGAGGTTCATTCTCCGAAAAAGCGTCCGCCGCTGCCCTGTTCGGAACGTTGATGATCAGCACGCTGCCGATGCGAGTTTGATTGTCGTCCGCCAGCATGGCGCCGCCGAGAACGAGGATATCCTTGTGTTGTTCCAGATAGGCGAAATGGGCCGGCTTATGTGCCGCGCGCAACGCCGGTGAATCCGGCCCGTCCTCCTGGTAGATGATGTAGAGCATCGTCTCTAGCGAACTTTGATGACCAGCTTGCCCGTGAGGTGCCGGCTTTCGCTTTTCGCCGAGGCGGCCGCGGCCTCCTCCAGGGAGTAGACTGTTAGCGGCGGCACATGGACAACGCCAGCGTCATGTAGCGCGATGATGCGCGCCATATACTTGCGGTCCCGGCCCACGGCGGGGCGCAGGGACTGCACATCGTCGCGCGGCGATGGCGGTGCCTTGACGCCGGACGCGATCGCGGCCAATCGGCCGCCGGGCTTCAGAACCGCGAATGATTTCTGGGTCACCTCACCGCCGACGGTCTCGAACACGGCGTCGCAGTCGGTGAGAATTTCGGCAAAGTCCTGCGTGGTGTAGTCGATCACCTCGTCGGCGCCGAGGCTGCGCACATAGTCGATGTTCCGCGCGCTGCAGGTGGTGATCACATGGGCGCCGAGATGTTTGGCGAACTCGATGGCAAACCCGGCGACACCGCCCGCGCCGCCCTGGATCAGGATTTTCTCACCCGACTTGAGCTTCAGCGTTTCCTCGATCGAGATGATGGCCGTGAGCCCCGGCAGGGCCAGGGCGGCCGCATCGATATGGGACAGGCTGTCGGGCTTTGCGGCGAGGAGCGCCTGATCCATGGCGATCTTTTCCGCATAGGTTCCTTCCTGCCCGGCCTGGCACACGCCGAAGACCGCGTCGCCGACGGCGAAGTCTTTGGCACCCTCGCCGAGGCTGGCGACGACCCCGGAGAAGTCGCGTCCCAGGATGTAAGGAAAACTCTCGATATCGCCGTAGGTGCCGCCGGCGCGCACTTTCGCGTCGGCCGCGTTCACCGAGGCGGCATGGATATCGACGATGACCTCGCCCGGGCCCGGCACCGGATCCGGCAGGTCGCCGTAAATCAGCACGTCGGGTCCACCATGGCGTTCGAAATATGAAGCTTTCATCGTCTGCGCGTCCTTGCGGTCGTAGAGGTTGGGTCTCGGTTGGGTTGAAGGCTAGCGGATCGTCCCGGCCGGCGCGAGGGCCATCATCCGCCGCGGTCGCATGGCGGATGTCTGGGCTCGCATCCGGGGGCCCGGGTCTGCTAAAAGGCGCTGCCGGAAGGGCAACGGATTGACCGATAATTTGGGGATGTGGGATGAAAATACTCTACTTCGACGATTTTAGACTTGGCGTGTTGTGCGGTGAGGATGTGGTGGATGTCTCCGCCGAAGTGCAGGATATCCCGCGCACCGGTCCGCATGACCTGATCAACGGCCTGATCGCGCGGTTCGACGCGTATCGTGACCGGCTGGAGAAGGCGGCGGCCGACGGCGAGGGTATCCCGCTGGCCAATGTGCGCATTCGCCCGCCGTTGCCCCGTCCCGGCAACATCGACTGCATGGCGGTCAATTACATGGAAAACGGCACCCTGCCGGCACCGGCGCAGATCAACGCCTTCACCAAGGCCGGGAGCACGGTCATCGGCGAAGGCGACACGATGGTGCTGCCCGACATTCCCGCGACGATCTTCGAGGGCGAAGCCGAGCTCGGCCTGGTGATCGGCAAGCGCGCGCATAACGTGCCCGCCAGCGAGGCGATGGACTACATCTTCGGCTATTTCAACTTCATCGACGGGTCCTCCCGCGACATGCCGACCCCGTTCAATGTGTTCTTCGAGGCCAAGAACCGCGACACCTTCGCGCCTCTGGGCCCCTGGATCGTGACCGCCGATGAGTTTGACGACCCGCAGAATCTGGATGTGAAACTGTGGGTAAACGGTGATCTGATGCAGGATTTCAACACCGATGACATGGCCCACAAGATTCCGCGGATCATCGAGTATCTGAGCTCGATTCACGCGCTTGAGGTGGGTGACGTTGTTGCGACGGGGACAAATCACCGTGGCCTGAACCCGTTCCAGGACGGTGACAAGGTCGAACTCGAGGTCGAGGGTTGCGGCCGTCTGACGATCAATGTCGAGGATAAGCTGAAGCGCACCTGGGCGCGCGTGACCCGCTTTGAGCATGTCTCGGGTGGCAACGAAGGCCGGTTCACGCCGCAGCTCACGGGCAAGTACGCGCCCGGCAGCTGATCCCGGCACCCGAATTTGGTGAAAGGGGCATGACCGGTGACGGTCATGCCCCTTCGCATGTCTGGAACAGGCTCTTCACGCTTCGGTGCGGCGGGGCACACAGCGGGGCACACAAGAGTTTTGGGGTTTTTCGGCAATTTGCCTAATATGCCCCCCACAATATGGCTCCGGTGATTGCATGCTGCATAACATCGGGGGGCACAGGGGGAATGAATGAGCAAGAAAATCGCGGTTGTCGGCACGGGCGCCAACGGCGGCGGCACCGCCGCTGCCCTGACGCATGCTGGTCTGGACGTGGTCCTGATCGATCAGTGGCCGGCCCATGTCGAGGCGATGCGCGCCAACGGCCTGCAGATCAACTTCCCCGACGAGCAGATGACCGTGCCCGTCGAGGCCTATCACCTCTGCGATGTCTGCACGCTCAACCAGATGTTCGACATCGTGTTGGTGATGGTGAAGGCCTATGACACGCGCTGGGCCTGTGAGTTGATCAAACCCTATCTCAAGGAAGATGGCCTGCTGGTGGGCGTCCAGAACGCCATGATGCTGGGGGATATCGAGGAAATTGTTGGCCCCGAGCGCACCCTGGGTTGCGTTATGGAGATGTCGTCGGAGATTTTCACCCCTGGCATCGTGCAGCGGAACACGACGCGCGATCACACCTGGTTCGGGGTCGGCGCGGTGAACGAGGCGACCGCGGGACGCGTCGACGACGTCGTGGAGCTCCTGCAGCATGTGGGCAATGTCTCGACCACCGACGAGATCATCTCGGCGAAATGGATGAAGCTGGTGGTGAACACCATGTGCCTCGGCCCCCTCGCGATGCTGGGTCTGACCCTGTATGAGGCGATGAAGGTCCCGGGCATGCGGGAGTTCACGCTCCGGGCGGGCACGGAGGCGCTGGCGGTCGGGCAGACGCTGGGTCACACGATTCAGCCGATCTTCGGCCTGACGCCGGAAGATGTGAAAGACACGAACCGTTTGCTCGAGAAAATGCTCGACAAGCTGGCGGCCGACATCGGGCCGGCGGCCCGTGATTGTGTGCTCCAGGATCATCTCAAGGGCCGCTACAGCGAGGTTGATCTGATCAACGGCCTGGTGGTCAAGGAAGGCGAAAAGCATGGCCAGGCCACGCCGGTCAACGCGGCCGTGACCGAGATCACCCGGCGCATTCAGGCGGGTGAGCTGGAGCCGGATCTGTCGAACCTCGATCTTGCCCGTGAGATGATGAACGCCTGAGCGACCGATGGCTGACATAACATCCAACACCAAGCCCGACTTTGACGCCGTAGTTGTGGGGGCCGGTTTTGCCGGCATGTACATGCTGTACCGGCTGCGCGGGCTTGGCCTGTCGGTGCGCGTGTTCGAAACAGGTACCAGCGTGGGGGGCACCTGGTACTGGAACCGCTATCCCGGTGCCCGTGTCGACACGGAGACCATGTTCTATTCCTATCAGTTCTCCGAGGAACTCCAGCAGGAATGGAATTGGCCGGAGCGCTATCCGGCGCAGGCCGATCTGGCTGCCTATGCCCGCCATGTCGCGGATCGGTTTGATCTCTGGCCGGACATCCAGTTCAAGACCGCGGTAGAGAGGGCGACCTGGAACGAAGACACCCATCTCTGGGCCGTGGAAACCGGCGATGGTGGGCGTGTCACGGCACGATACTGCATCATGGCAACAGGCTGCCTGTCGGCCGTGAACTATCCGCATATCGAGGGCCTGGACGCGTTCGCGGGAGAGACCTATCACACGGCGCACTGGCCCGAGGCCGGGGTGGATTTCACCGGCAAGCGGGTTGCCGTGATCGGCACCGGGTCGTCGGGTGTTCAGTCGATCCCCGTGATCGCGGAACAGGCGGCCCACCTGCATGTGTTTCAGCGGACCGCGAACTACGTCATCCCGGCGCACAACCGAGCAATGGAGCCGGCCGAAGTGGCCGAGATCAAGGCCAATTATCCCGAGCTTCGGGCGCGCGCGAAGCAAAGCTTCTCGGGCAATTATTTCCCGGTCGCGGGTCCTTCGGCGATGGCGGTGTCGGAAGAAGAGCGCAATCGGGAGTACGAGGCGCGCTGGGCGGCCGGGGGGCTGTCGATCATGGCCGCCTATGCGGATTTCCAGACAAGCGATGCGGCCAACGAGACCGCCTCGGAGTTTATCCGCAACAAAATTCGCGGCATCGTGAATGATCCCGACGTGGCGGAATTGCTCGCGCCGAAGCAATTATTCCTGTGCAAGCGCCTGTGCGTCGGCACCGACTATTACGAGACCTACAACCGGGACAACGTCACCCTGATCGATATCAGCGAAACTCCGATCGATCGGATCACACCCGAAGGGGTTTGCGTCGATGGCCGGGTCTATGAAGTGGATGTCGTGGTTCTGGCGACCGGGTTCGACGCCGTGACGGGCGCCCTCAAGCGCATCGATATCCGGGGCGTCGACGGTTTGACCGTGCAGGACAAGTGGGAGGAAGGCCCGAAGACCTATCTCGGGCTCGGCATGGCCGGCTTCCCGAACCTGTTTACCATCACCGGGCCGGGCAGCCCGTCGGTGCTGACCAATATGATCCCGTCGATCGAACAGCATGTGGAGTGGATTTCGGCCTGCATCGACCATATGCGTGACCATGAATTCGACCGGATCGAGGCGCAAGCCGAAGCCGAGACGGCGTGGGTGGCTCATGTCAACGATATCGGCGACCAGACCCTGCGGGCCACCTGTCAGTCCTGGTATTTCGGCTCCAACATTCCCGGAAAACCGCGTGTGATTCTGCCTTTTGCCGGCGGGTTTCCGGTCTATGCGAACAAATGCGACGAGGTCGCGGCCAACGGGTACACCGGGTTCACCCTGGCCTGACGGTATCGGCCCGGTAAGGGTTTGTTTATCCCGATAATATACAACGGCTTGATCTGCATCTAACGCGGAGTGCGATCATGTCTAGATTTCTGGTCACGGACGACAATCCCGACGGCTACAAGCTGGAAGATATTCTCACCGCCATTCGCAATGAGATCATCCAGCGTGCGACGAAGATCATGGACGATGGGCGCCCCGAGGCGACCATGGTGATCAACAACAACATCAAAATTCTGGGTCATCTCGCGGAGAGCATCGCGCTTGCCGAGAACAGCACGTCGGTGCTGCAAAAAGCTTTCGGCAGCCATTCGCCCGAGGTCCCGCGCATCGGCAAGGCCTGACCCGCTCGCAATTCCGAGTTTGCTTCCCGGGCCTAACCCGTCCTGCGGCGCGCCATGACGAAGGCAAACAGGCCGACCGTCACCACACCCATCACCACCGCATAGGTGTTCGACACGCTGCCCATGGCGTCTGCGAGGGCAGACAGAACCGCTGTGCCGAAGATCACGCCGGCATAGACCGGCACGCCGATGCCGCCGGCCACCGCGCCTGATTGTTCGCGCGGCGCATGCCCGACGGTCGAGCTGATGAACACGCCCGTCCAGCCCAGCGCGCTCGCGGCGAAGGCGACGAAAAAGAAGTAGATCGCCCAGACCGGCCAGTCCGGCCCGATCCAGATCATGGCGAAGGCGCTTGCCAAGTTCATCAGGCCCATGATGATCAGGAGATTGTCCCCGATGCCCCAGCGGTCGGCGATCAACCCCCACGCCAGACGTCCGATGATACCGGCCGCCTGGATTGCTGCGAGAACGGCACCGGCGGCAACCAGTGAGAATTGAGCCTCGACCACGAGGATGGTGACGGCGAAGGTGGAGAGCGAGAGCTGGGTGAAGGCATAGGTAAAACCACCGATGCTGAGCCAGCGCAGCGCGGGCACGCGCCAGACCATCGACATGGCCGCGAAAGCGCTGGCGTCAAACCGCGCGCCGGGTTCGCGATCCGCGTCCCAGCGGTTGCGCCAGGGCTGAAGGGCGAACATCAGGATCACGCAACATACTGCCACGATGAGGGGTGCGGCCTGCCAACCGAACGCCTCTGTGGCGCCCGGTGCGAAGAGCCCGGCGGCCATGCCGCCGAACGGCACGCCGGTTTGCTTGATCGAAAACACGAAGTTGCGCGCGCGGGTGGGGGTCAGCTTCATCAGGATCTGGGTCCCCGACGGGTTGGTCATGCCATAGCCGAAGCCCAGGAAAAGCGCGCCCAGGGCCATGACAGGGACCGAAGGAACGGCCGACAAGGCGACGCCGCCGCCGCACAGGCCGAGGCTGATCTGGCTGACGCGGGCCGGTCCCCAGCGCCGCAGCAGAAAGTCCGATAGCGCGGAGATGGACGACGCGCCGGTATAGATGACGGCCACCTGAAAGCCGATGAACTCGACCGGCACGCCGACACCGTCGGCCACCGCGGGCGCGATGGCGGCGATCGTCAGGCTGGCGAAGGTGGCCAACACCTGCACCATCGTAACGGCAAACAGGACCAGCCAGAGGGTCCGTGATCCGGCGGGATTTTCAATCATTCGGGAACGTTGGGGCTGTCGGAATTGACATGAATATGCATCAGGCTGATCCTTGTTCCGACCGTCCATCAAGTCTAACCCAACCCCAAGGAGAATCGCGATGAATCCCCTCTGGCGAAGCCTGCTGTTTGTCCCCGCGACACGTCCCGATCGGTTCGAAAAGGCGGCGGCGGCGGGCGCCGATATGGTTTGTATCGATCTTGAGGACGCTGTCGCGCCCGACGATAAGGAGACGGCACGCGGCACGGCGCTGACTTATCTCGCGGGGCCCTTGCCGGCCGGTCCGCGTTGGGTTTTGCGCATCAACAGCCCGCGCACGGCATTGGGTCTGCATGATCTTCTGGCCCTCCTTTCAAGCGAGGCGGCACCCGATGCGCTGTTCATCCCCAAGGCATCGAGCGGCGAAGAGATGCGATGGCTCGATGATCTGTTATCGGCAGCCGACCGGGATATCGATCTTTTGCCTGTGATCGAATCGGCGGAAGGTCTCGACCGGGCGGTGGAGATCGCCGGTTCGTCTCTTCGTAATGTCGCGCTGGGGTTCGGATCCGCCGACTATGCGGCAGAGCTGGGAAGCGACATGAGCGTCGCGGCACTGGCCTATGGACGCGGACGCATCGCGGCGGCGGCCGGGCAAGCCGGGATCGCCGCGATCGACGGCATCTGGCCGGACTTCAAGGATGACGAGGGGCTGCGCGGCGATACAAGGCTTATTCGCAGCATGGGATTTGACGGAAAAATTGCCATCCATCCGCGTCAGGTGAGTGTGATACACGCCGTGTTTGCACCAAGCGAAGAAGAGGTCGCCCGCGCCCGGCGGATTGTCGCCGCGTCCGAGGCGGCGCATGGCGGCATCGCCACGGTTGACGGCGAAATGATCGACAATCCGCTGGTTGTGGCGGCCCAGCAGGTTTTGGCCGCCGCGGGGGCCGTTGCAGAAGACGACTAGGGACCGTGCGTCTCGATTGATCGCCTGCGTTACCGCGATTCCTGAACGAGAGTCGCCGGGGTCCACATGGCCCGGCGGCGCGTGCGACGCTCTTCCAGGTTTTCCTGTGACCGATGAACCGGGACGGGGGTGCTCGTGATCTCGTCACGCGCGTCGAGCACGCCCGCCATCACATTTGCGAACGCCGCATCGTCACCGTCGGGCATGAACGCGCCTGCGTAGACTCCACAGGTCCGGCAGATCAGAAACTCCGTGCTGCCGAGACCGAAGGTGTAGCGGTTCAGCTGTTCGCGGTCGCGCACCGAAAAGGTGAGACGGCCCGCCGGATCCGAGACGGCGGCAGTGGAATGCAGGCGGCAGAACGAACACTGGCACGCGCGTGGCACCATGTCGGCGGGCGACAGGTCGGTCTCGAAGACAACGCTGACATTTCCGCAATGACAGCTTCCCGTCAGTTTCTGCATGGATTTCGGCTCCGGTTTGGGGGTCGAAGCCTGCCCGGAATTCCCACTTTGGGCAACCACTGGCCCCGGCGTGGTAAGGGCCCGGCGGCACATGACTAAAAATTGTGCAGAAATAACATGATGAACAAATTTTATGCAGTCTGTCTGCTCGATATGGTGTCACTAAAGCCCCACACGAAATTATATTCCTTTAAATCAATAAGTTACCTTATTTCGTCCGTCTGGCACACGGCTTGCTATTTATGTTGCATCGCAATAACCAAAAAGCCCGGAGGCGGAGAATGTTCAAAAGCCTAAAAACCATCGCAGCGGCGAGCGTGCTTGCAGGTTCGCTCGCGATGAGCGCGTCGGCACAGGCAGCCGACACCATCAAGGTGGGGGTCCTTCACTCCCTGTCCGGAACCATGGCCATCAGCGAAACCGCGCTGAAGGACGTCATGCTGTTCCTGATCGACGAACAGAACAAGAAGGGCGGATTGCTCGGCAAGCAGCTTGAGGCGGTTGTCGTCGATCCGGCATCCGACTGGCCGCTTTTCGCGGAAAAGGCGCGTGAGTTGATCGAGCAACACAAGGTCGATGTCGTGTTCGGCAACTGGACCTCGGTGTCGCGCAAGTCGGTGCTGCCGGTCTTCGAAGAGCTGAACGGCATGCTGTTCTATCCGGTCCAGTATGAGGGTGAAGAATCCTCGCGCAACATCTTCTACACGGGCGCCGCGCCGAACCAGCAGGCCATCCCCGCCGTCGAATATCTGATGAGCGAAGATGGCGGTGCGGCCAAGCGTTGGGTCCTCGCGGGCACCGACTATGTGTATCCCCGCACCACCAACAAGATCCTCGAAGCCTTCCTCAAGGCCAAGGGCGTCGCGGCAGAGGACATTCTGGTCAACTACACCCCGTTCGGTCATTCCGACTGGCAGACCATCGTGTCGGACATCAAGAGCTTTGCCTCGGCGGGCAAGAAGACCGCCGTGGTCTCGACGATCAATGGTGACGCGAATGTCCCGTTCTACAAGGAACTCGCCAACCAGGGCATCAAGGCCGAAGACATTCCCGTCGTCGCTTTCTCGGTCGGTGAGGAAGAGCTCGCCGGTATCGACACCGCGCCGCTCGTCGGTCATCTCGCCGCATGGAACTACTTCATGAGCGTGGACGCACCGGCTAATGCCGCACTGATCGCGAAGTGGCACAAGTTCATCGGCGACGACAAGCGCGTCTTCAACGATCCGATGGAAGCCCACTATATCGGCTTCAACATGTGGGCCCAGGCGGTCGCACAGGCCGGAACCACGAACATCGATGCGGTTCGTCAGGCCATGTACGGCCAGGAAGTGCCGAACCTGACCGGCGGTGTTGCGGTGATGAACACCAACCATCATCTCTCGAAGCCGGTTCTCATCGGTGAAATTCAGGACGACGGCCAGTTCGCCACCGTCTGGAAGACCGACGGTGTGGTCGTGGGCGACGCCTGGAGTGACTTCATTCCGGAAAGCGCCAAGCTCACCGCTGACTGGACCTACCCCTGGGTTTGCGGCAACTGCGAGAAGCCCAAGTACCTGACAAACTAAATACGTACCGTCCGATATCGGTCGTCCCGGAGGTACCGGGGCGGCCGGTTTCGGTCCCCACAATAAATAATAAACAAAATTCAATATCGGGACGGTCTTATGACTACCAGCCACGCAAGGGGCGAGGTGAGTCCGCGCAGGTTCAGCGCCTTCATAGGGACAGCCTTGCTGTCTCTGGCACTGCTTGCCGCGGCATTTCTGCCCGCGAACGCACAAACCACGGCCGCGGACCAAGATCCGTTTGCCCTGGCGGTGCAGGGGCTTGATGCGCGCCAATTTTCCGACAAGGCCGCCGCCATCGATGCGCTGGGTGCGCTGGGTGACGAACGTGCCATTCTGGTCCTTCAGGCTTTCGCCGATGGTCGCATGTATCGGCGCAACGCCGACAATCTGGTTGTCATCGGCGATCGCGTTGGCGACATTTTCAACCTCACCAGCCCCCTGACGGCCGAGAGCATTGGCACCGCGGCCAGCGGCGACATCAAGAAAATCGTCGCCAACAACAAGCTGCGCGGCCAGATCCGCGGCGTCCTCGGGCAACTCGCCCTGTTCAGCCCAAATGCCGACAACCGGCTCGACGCGGCGCGAAACGTGATCGCCAGCCCCACCGAAGAGGCCCTGGGCCTGCTGAAGCGTGCGCGGGACCGTGAGACGGTCTCGAAAATTCGCGACACACTGGAGTCCGGCATCGCCGTGCTCGAACTCGCATCGGATGATCGCGCGGTGCGCCTGGCGGCCGTGGCGACGCTGGCCGACCGAAGCGATCCGGATATCAAATCGGCGCTCGACCAGCGCCTGCTCGAAATCAACGGTGAGTTCATCGAGCCGGACCCCGAGGTGCGGGCCGCGCTGGTGGCGGCCATCGAGGACATCAACGACCGGCTGGCGCTGTTCGGCCTGGCGGAGAATCTGATCTTCGGGCTCAGCCTCGGGTCGGTGCTGTTGCTCGCGGCCATCGGCCTGGCGATTACCTTCGGCGTCATGGGTGTCATCAACATGGCCCATGGCGAGATGATCATGCTCGGGGCCTACACCACCTTCATCGTGCAGGAGATTTTCCGGTCCTCGGTGTCGCCCGAGTTTTTCGGAATGTATGTGCTGGTTTCGATCCCCGCGGCGTTCTTCGTTGCGGCCGCGTTCGGCGTACTGATCGAGCGCGGCTGCATCCGGTTTCTTTATGGCCGGCCGCTTGAGACCCTGCTGGCGACCTGGGGCGTCAGCCTGATCCTGCAGCAGCTCGTGCGCACGCTGTTCGGGGCCAACAACCGCGAGGTCGCGAACCCGGACTGGATTTCCGGTGCGGTCGCGTTCGGTGGCGGCGTGTCCGTGACCGTCAATCGCATCTACATCATCATCTTTTGCATCATGGTGGTGGCCGCGCTGGCGGCGTTCATCCGCTACAGCCGCTTCGGTCTGCAGATGCGCGCCGTGACCCAGAACCGGGGCATGGCCTCAGCGATGGGCATCCGGACCGGCCAGATCGATGCGCTGACCTTTGCCCTTGGCTCCGGTATCGCCGGCGTCGCCGGCGTGGCGCTGAGTCAGATATCGAATGTCAGCCCCAACCTGGGCCAGAACTTCATCGTCGACAGCTTCATGGTGGTCGTCTTCGGCGGTGTGGGGAGCCTGTGGGGCACGATCGTCGGTGCGTTCAGCCTCGGCATCGTCAACAAGTTCCTCGAGCCGGTCTCCGGCGCGATCCTCGGCAAGGTTGTCGTGCTCGTGATCATCATCCTGTTCATCCAGAAACGCCCGCGCGGTCTGTTCGCCTTGAAGGGGCGAGCGGCCGAGGACTGAGGGAGGTACAGATCATGGGACCCATCTCTTCACGGCTTCTGGCCCTGGAAAGCAAACGCAGTTGGACGGCCATTGTCATCCTCGCGGTCATTGCCATCGTTGTCGTGCCGTTCCTTAATTTGGCGGTGCCCGAAGGCTCGCTGTTCCACCTCTCGACATTCTGGGTGGCCACGCTGGGCAAGTATCTGGCCTTTGCGATCCTCGCCCTGTCGCTCGACCTGATCTGGGGCTATGCGGGCATCCTGAGCCTCGGCCATGGGGCGTTTTTCGGCCTCGGCGGCTATGCCATGGGGATGTACATGATGCGCCAGATCGGCGAGCGCAGCGTTTACGGCAACCCCGATCTGCCGGACTTCATGGTGTTCCTGAACTGGGACAGGCTGCCCTGGTATTGGTTCGGCTTCGATCAGTTCTGGTTCGCCGCCCTGATGGTGATCGCTGTACCCGGCGCGCTGGCCTTCGTCTTTGGCTGGCTTGCCTTTCGTTCGCGCATCACCGGCGTCTACTTCTCGATCATCAGTCAAGCGATGGTGTTCGCCTTCATGCTGGCCTTCTTCCGCAACGAGATGGGGTTCGGCGGCAATAACGGGCTGACCGATTTCAAGGATATACTCGGCTTCGAATTGTCGCAGGATGCCACCAAGGTCGGGCTCTACATCGCAACCGTCGTAGCGCTGTTGATCGTCTATTTCATTTGCCGTGCGGTGGTGACGTCCAAACTCGGGCGACTGCTGATCGCGGTGCGTGACGCCGAGAGCCGGGTCCGGTTCCTTGGGTACTCCGTGACCAACGCAAAGCTGTTCGTGTTCACCCTGTCGGCGATGATCGCCGGGCTCGCAGGCGCGCTCTATGTGCCGCAGGTGGGCATCATCAATCCGGGCGAGTTCGCGCCAGCCAAGTCCATCGAGATGGCGATCTGGGTAGCGGTGGGTGGTCGCGGGACCTTGTTCGGCGCGATCCTGGGCGCTTTCGCCGTGAACGGCGCACGCACCTACTTCACCGCCGCGGCGCCGGAAATCTGGCTGTTCTTCCTGGGGGCGCTGTTCATCCTTGTGACCCTGGTCATGCCCCACGGGATCGTCGGCGTCTACAAATCCCTGCGCTCGGGCGAACTGACCGCGGCGATCGGACGGAGGTTGCGGCGCAACAATGGCTGATATGCTGACTCAACCCGAACCCAAGGCCGCCGCGGAACCCTCCATCCTTTATCTTGAGGGCGTGTCGGTCAGCTTCGATGGCTTCAAGGCCCTCAACAGCCTGAACCTGATCATCCGGCGCGGCGAGATGCGGGCGATCATCGGGCCCAACGGCGCGGGCAAGACCACGATGATGGATGTGGTCACCGGCAAGACCCGCCCGGACGCGGGCCGGGTGCTGTTCGCCGACGATGTGAACCTGACCCATCTCGACGAGACGGAAATCGCCAATCTGGGGATCGGCCGGAAGTTCCAGAAACCGACCGTGTTCGAGAGCCTGACGGTCTTCGAGAATATCTACCTCGCGCAGAAGACGAAGCGTTCGATTACCGAGACCCTGTTTGCGCGCATTCGCGGCGAACAACTGACCCGTATCGAGGCCACGCTGGAGACGATAAGGCTGAGCGAACGACGCGCGGACCTGGCCGGCGATCTGAGCCATGGCCAGAAACAGTGGCTCGAAATCGGCATGCTGCTGGCCCAGGAGCCCGATCTGATGCTCCTCGATGAGCCCGTGGCCGGCATGAGCGATGCCGAGACCGAGCAGACCGTCGCGCTTCTGATGGAGATCGCCAAGGACCATTCGCTGGTCGTCGTCGAGCACGACATGGAGTTCGTGCGGAATCTCGAATGCACGGTATCGGTGCTGCATGAGGGCAGCGTTCTTGCAGAGGGGCCGATGGATGCCGTCCAGTCGGATCCCCGCGTCATTGAAGTCTATCTGGGTCGCTGATCATGCTCGAAGCCACCGATATCAATCTCTACTACGGCGCCAGCCATATCCTGCGGGGCGCGCATGTCTCGGCCACACGCGGCAAGATCACCTGTCTGCTGGGGCGCAACGGGGTCGGCAAGACGTCGATGCTGCGGGGCCTGACCGGCCACACGCCGATCCGCAGCGGGTCGGTCACCTGGGATGGCGAGAATATCAACCGTTTGCCGCCGTTCGCGCGGGCCCGGCGCGGCATCGCCTATGTGCCCCAGGGACGCGACGTGTTCCCCCGCCTCAGCGTCGAAGAGAATCTGATGACCGGCTTTGCCTGTCTGCCGCGTAGCGAGGCGCGGATCCCCGACCAGGTCTTCGAGCTGTTTCCTGTCCTGTCGGATATGCTGGGACGCCGGGGCGGGGATCTGTCCGGCGGCCAGCAACAGCAGCTGGCGATCGGGCGGGCGCTGGTGACCCGGCCGAAGCTGCTGGTCCTCGATGAACCCACCGAGGGCATCCAGCCGTCCATCATCAAGGATATCGAAGCGGTCATCCGGCTGCTGGCGGGCAGCGGTGACATGGCGATCCTGCTGGTCGAGCAATATTACGAGTTCGCCCGCGATCTCGCCGACGATGTGGTGGTGATGGATCGGGGCGAGATCGTCCTGGCCGGCCCGATCGGTGATTTGCCCGAATCCGAGATACGTCGGCACCTTACGGTCTAATTCAAACAGGGCTGGATATCGATGGCATCGGGACGCGCAGAGATCGAGTTCGTTGACGCTGGCGGCCGCACCCGTCTGGCGCGTCTTTATCAGAGCGACCCGTTGCGGATTCTGTTTCCGAACACCGGCCCGGGAGAGCCCGAAACGGGGACGCTGGTGACCACGTCCGGTGGGCTGGTCGGCGGGGACAAACTTTCGATCAAGGTGCGCTGCGGTGCCGGCGCGGTGGGCCGGATCGTCGGCCAGGCAGCAGAAAAGATTTACCGATCGGCGGGTGATGACGTCCGTATCGAGATGTCCCTGACCGCCGAGCCGGGAAGCTGGCTCGAATGGCTGCCTCAGGAAACCATCATCTTCGACGCGGCACGCCTGCGTCGACGCACGGTGCTCGAGGTCGCGCCCGGTGCGCGGCTGTTGGCGGGGGAAATCATTGTTCTTGGACGCACGGCCATGGGCGAGAGCGTCAATGGTGGCCTCGTCCACGAGGCCTGGGATGTGCGCCGGGACAATCGGCTCGTCTGGGCGGATGCGGTACATCTGGACGACGATCTGCCCGCGACACTGGCGGCCAACGCCGGCCTGAACGGTGCGCATGCGTTCGCCAGCATCGTCTTCGTCGGGGACGACGCGGCGAGCGCCCTGCCGTTTGCCCGCGAGTTGCTGCCCGCGGGTGCGGACCCGACCGGACTGTGTGTCGGCGCTACCTGTGTCGGCGACGTGCTGATCGTACGCTGGCTCGACCGTGATGCCCGGCGCCTGCGCGATGCGTATGGAAAATTCTGGGCCGAATTCCGGCACCGGGTCGCGGATTTCCCGGCGGCGATGCCGCGTCTGTGGGCGATTTAAGAGGATAGGGTATGCATCTGACACCAAGAGAGAAGGACAAGCTTCTTGTCGCACTTGCCGCAGAGGTGGCCCGCAAGCGCCTGGCGCGCGGCGTGAAGCTCAACTACCCGGAGGCGATCGCGCTGATTTCCGACTTCGTGGTCGAGGGTGCGCGCGATGGTCGAACCGTGGCCGATCTGATGAGCGCCGGCGGCGAGGTTCTGACCCGCGCGGACGTGATGGATGGAATCTCCGAGATGATCCATGACGTCCAGGTCGAGGCGACCTTTCCCGATGGGACCAAACTGGTCACCGTCCACAATCCGATCCGCTGAGGCGACCATGATCCCAGGTGAAATCTTTCCCGCCGACGGCGACATCATTCTGAACGAGGGGCGCGAGACATTGTCCGTGACTGTCGCCAACACCGGCGACCGGCCGATCCAGGTCGGCTCGCACTTCCATTTCCATGAGACAAACGGCGCGCTGGATTTCGACCGGGACGCGGCACGCGGCTTCCGGCTCGATATTCCCGCCGGCACCGCCGTGCGGTTCGAGCCGGGGCAGACCCGCGAGGTCGCGCTGGTCCGCTACGCCGGGTCGGGTCGGGTGTTCGGCTTCAACGGCCGTGTCAACGGCGCGCTGGAGGACTAGACGATGGCCTATTCGATAAATCATGCCGACTACGCATCCATGTTTGGGCCCACGGTCGGGGACCGGGTGCGCCTCGCCGACACGGAGCTGATAATCGAAGTTGAGCGTGACCACACGATCTACGGCGAAGAGGTCAAGTTCGGCGGCGGCAAGGTCATCCGCGACGGCATGGGGCAATCCCAGGCCAGCCGCGCGGAAGGTGCGGTGGATACGGTCATCACCAACGCTCTGATCGTCGATCACTGGGGTATCGTGAAGGCCGATATCGGTATCCGCGATGGCCGCATCGTCGGTGTCGGCAAGGCCGGAAACCCGGACGTTCAACCGGGGGTCGATATCATCATCGGGCCGGGTACGGAGGCAATCGCGGGCGAGGGCCGGATCGTCACGGCAGGCGGCATCGACGCGCATATCCACTGGATCAGCCCGCAGCAGATCGAGGAGGCCATGTATTCCGGTGTCACGACGATGCTGGGGGGCGGGACCGGCCCGGCCGAGGGCACCAACGCGACCACCTGCACGCCGGGGCCGTGGCATCTGGCGCGGATGCTCCAGGCCGCCGAGGGGTTCCCGGTCAATCTCGGTTTCTTCGGCAAGGGAAACGCGACCCTGCCGGCGGCGCTGACGGAGCAGGTCGTGGGCGGCGCGTGCGGCCTCAAGCTGCACGAGGATTGGGGCACGACCCCCGCGGCGATCGACGCCTGCCTGACGGTGGCCGAGGAGATGGATGTCCAGGTGGCGATCCACACCGACACGCTCAACGAATCCGGTTTCGTCGAGGACACCATCGCCGCCTTCAAGGGGCGGACGATCCATGCGTTTCACACGGAAGGCGCAGGCGGCGGCCACGCGCCGGACATCATCCGCCTGTGCGGCGAGTTGAATGTGCTGCCGTCCTCGACCAACCCGACGCGGCCCTACACCGTCAACACAGTCGACGAGCATCTCGACATGCTGATGGTCTGCCATCATCTGGACTCGCGCATCCCCGAGGATGTGGCGTTTGCGGAAAGCCGCATCCGGCGCGAGACGATTGCGGCGGAAGACATCCTGCATGATTTGGGGGCCTTCTCGATGATTGCGTCCGATAGCCAGGCGATGGGTCGGGTCGGCGAGGTCATCATCCGCACCTGGCAGACGGCCGACAAAATGAAGCGCCAGCGCGGGGCGCTGCCTGGTGAGACCGGCGACAATGACAATCTGCGCGTGCGCCGTTACATCGCGAAATACACGATCAACCCGGCGTTGTGTCACGGGATCGCCGATCATGTGGGCTCGATCGAGGTCGGCAAGCTCGCCGATCTGGTGCTGTGGAAGCCCATGTTCTTCGGCGTGAAGCCCGACCTGATCGTCAAGGCGGGGACCATCGCGGGTGCGGCGATGGGTGATCCCAACGCCTCGATCCCAACACCCCAGCCGGTGCACTACCGGCCCATGTTCGGCAGCTTCGGCGCGTCCCAGACCGCCAGTGCCGTAACCTTCGTGTCGAAGGCGGCCGCCGCCACGGACATGGCTGCCCAACTCGGCCTGGCGCGGAACCTGGTGCCGGTCTCCGGCACCCGGTCGGTTACGAAGAAGGACATGATCCTGAACGACGTGACTCCTGTCATGGAGGTGGACCCGGAGACCTATGAAGTGCGCGCGGACGGCGAGTTGCTGACCTGTGAGCCGGCGGAGGAGCTGGCGATGGCCCAGCGCTATTTCCTGTTTTGACCCTGCGCCGCGCAACCGAAGTCCTCGAGGCCGGCACCTGGTCGGCGGCCGGCACTGTTGCCACGGTGACGCTGGCGTTTGATGACCGCCACCGCCGCCGGGTGCGGCTGGTTGACGATTCCGGTGAGGCCTTTCTGCTCGATCTGGACGACGCCACGCGCATGGGCGACGGCGACGGGTTGCGGCTGGACACGGGCGGCATCGTGCATGTCCGCGCGGCCGACGAGGACGTGCTCGATATACGCTGCGCCGATCCGCGCGATACGGTGCGCATGGCCTGGCACATCGGCAACCGTCATCTCCCGACCCAGATACTCGACGATGGCGGGCTGCGTATCCGCGCCGATCATGTGATCGCCCAGATGCTGGTTCGCCTCGGTGCCGAGGTCGAGGCAAAGACCGCCGCGTTCGACCCCGAACCCGGTGCCTATGACGAGGGCGCGGGAGCTGGTCACGGCCATGGTCACGGACACAGCCATGATCACTGAAGCTTTCCCTGAGATGAATCTGGCCGGCGTGCGCCTGCAACGCCTGATGACCTGGCTCTCCCCGGCGTTTCCCGTCGGCGCGTTCAGCTATTCCCATGGGCTTGAGGCGGCGGTCGAGGCCGGGATGGTGACGAACCGTGCAGAGATGTCGACCTGGATCGAGACTATCATCCTGGTCGGTACGGGTCGGGTCGATGCGGCGCTCTTCCGCGCCGCCCATGATGCGGTGACGGGCGATGACGCGGCGGGTCTCTTATGGGCGCTCGAGCGCGGCGACGCGATGCGGCCCACGCGTGAGTTGGGGCTGGAGTCTCTGAGTCAGGGGGTCGCGTTTGCGGGTGCCGCGGCGCGGCACTGGTCGAGCCCGCATCTGGAGCATCTTGCCCAATTGGCCGAACACGAGTCGCGCGAGATCGCCTATCCTGTCGCGGTTGGCGTCGCGGCAGCGGACCATGGAATCCCCCTGTTGCCCGCGCTCGAGGCGTATCTGCATGGCTTTGCGGCGAACATCGTCTCGGCGGGCGTGCGTGCCGTGCCTCTGGGGCAGAGCGACGGACTGCACGTCCTCGCTATGCTCGAGCCGATTGTCATCGAGGCCGCCGCCGCGGCACTTGCCCGGCCGGTCGAAGATCTGGGCTCTGCGACCATCATGGTCGACTGGGCTTCCTCTGTTCACGAAACCCAATATTCGAGGTTATTCCGCTCATGACGAAACCCTTTCGCGTCGGTATCGGCGGCCCGGTCGGCACAGGCAAAACTGCGCTCATGGATGCGCTGTGCAAGAAGTTGCGGGACGACTACGACATCGCGGCCATCACGAACGACATCTACACCGAGGAGGATGCCCAGTTCCTGACGCGCTCGGGCGCGCTCCCGCCGGAACGAATCATGGGGGTGGAGACCGGGGGCTGTCCTCACACGGCGATCCGCGAGGACGCCTCGATCAACCTGGCGGCGATCTCCCAGATGGTAACCCGGTTCCCGGCGCTGGATATCGTGCTGATCGAATCCGGAGGCGACAACCTGGCCGCCACCTTCTCGCCCGAGCTGGC